>NZ_JAXVAE010000141.1:0-6531 GCF_037460745.1 Hallella sp.
AAACACTTGCGAGTTTTTTTGCAATTAACAAGTCGGCATATTTCGGATGGTTACTTTGTTTCGAGCAGGTTGCGACATTCGCGTTGAAACCATAAGACACTAACACCCCTCCTGTTTCGGTCTAATGACCGATGGGGGTTTATCCCCGACGGGAAGGGGATGGCTACATCCTATTCTCGCCTCCGCTGCCCCTACATGGGTCAGCCCACAATGCGGAGCTTGGCGAATTTGAGCAGGAGCTGCTTGCGGCCCGTCGCATCGAAATCGACCGTGGCCTTGGCGTTCTCGCCCACACCTTCCACTTTCACCACCACGCCACGACCGAAGCGTTGGTGCTCAACGACGCTTCCCGGGTGCAAGCCTGCCGACCCTGACGAAGCGTAAGAAGAGCCTGACGACGCGCCGGAAGGAGCCGATGTACGCTGGCCGCTGCCTGAAGTGCGCCCACCATTAGTAACCGCTTGCTCCACCTTGGTCCATCGCCCACCTTGCCGAAGCATTTTCTCAAACGATGGCGAGAAAGGGTTGACGGCTTGTTCTGCCTGCCGGGGCGACGTAATCTTGGGTTTGGGATCGGCCATAAACTGCCCTGCCACAGGTCGTGAGTTTTGCATCCTACCACTCCTACGTCCATAGTCGTTCCCCCACTCCCTACTTCCCGTGTAGGGTTTGTTAATCTCATAATCGTCCTCCCATGGACGATGCGAGCCGTGAGAGTTGCCACCCCACGTCTCGCCATACGACGAATGACCACCGCTACCACGGCCGCCCTCCACCTGCACGTCTAAGTATTTGGGGGCGATGTCGTTGAGGAACCTACTCGCATTAACAAAGCCATCCATCTTTCCGAAGCGCCATCGCGTGTGGGCCCACGTCAGGTAACAATGTTTCTCGGCCCTTGTGATGGCCACATAAAGCAATCGGCGTTCCTCCTCCAACTCGTGTATCGATCCCACCGACATCTGACTGGGGAAGATATTCTCCTCCAGTCCCACGATAAACACCGTCCCAAACTCCAGCCCCTTGGCGGCATGGATGGTCATGAGCGTCACCTTATCGTCCGACGAATCGTCAGAATCCTGATCGGTCATCAGCGATACGTTCGCCAGATAGTCGGTCAGCAACACATGCTCCTCCTGTCCATCCTCGCGTTGCGCCTGCACAAAGTCGGCGATGCCCGATATCAAACTGTCGAGGTTCTCGCGTCTGCTATCGCCCTCGGCCGTGCGGTCGGTGGCAAGATCGGCCTTGATGCCGCTCTTCTCTACGATATCGCGCGCCAGCGTTAGCGCGTCGCTCTCCTCCCGTTGCGCCACAAAACCATCGATGAGCGCCCGGAAATTCAGAAGTTTCGTGGCCGTCCCCTTGTTCACGGGCAACTGATATTGCACGGGGTTGGAGATCACCTCCCACAGGCTGGTCTCCTGTTGCTGGGCGCAATTCAAAACCTTCGCCAGCGTGGTGTCGCCAATTCCTCGTGCCGGGTAATTCACGATACGGCGGAACGCCTCCTCATCGTTGGGGTTGACCACCAGACGGAGATAAGCTATGACATCCTTGATTTCCTTTCGTTGGTAGAAGCTCAATCCCCCATACACCCGATACTTGTCGCCCATGGCCACCTCAGGCTTGCGCATCTCCTCCTCAAACAGGCGGCTCTGGGCATTGGTGCGGTAGAGTATGGCGAAGTCGCTCCAGCGGCATTTCTCCTGCTGTCGGATGCGCTTGATCTCTCGACACACGATCGCCGCCTCGCGCTTGTCGGAGATGGTCTCCATGACCTTCACCTTCTCTCCGTTCTCATTCTCGCTATACACCTCCTTCGGTATCTGCCGTTCGTTGTGCTTCATGAGAGAGTTGGCGGCCGCCACAATGAGTTTAGTGGAACGATAGTTGCGCTCCAACTTAAACAGTTGCGCGTCGGCATACACCTTTTGGAAATTCAATATGTTGTCGATCTTCGCACCACGGAACGCGTAGATGCTCTGATAATCGTCGCCCACCACGCAGATGCGGCGCACATCACGTGTGAGCAACCACAGGATTTGTTGCTGCACATAATTGGTGTCCTGATACTCATCGACCAGCACATATTGGAACCGCGCAGCATATTTGCGACGTATCTCCTCGTTTTGGTTCAATAGCAGATAGGTGTAAACCAACAGGTCGTCGAAGTCCATGGCGTTGGCCAGACGCAGACGCGACTGGTAAGCCCTATAGATCTTATGCGTCTCTGCCATGTTACGCCGCCTGTCGCGCTCCAAGGAATCGCCATCGGCGGCATAGTCGTCGGGCATCTGCAGTCGGTTCTTCGCCATGGAGATGGCGGCATGAACGGTCGAGGGCTTATACGTCTTGTCGTCGAGCCCCATCTGCTTGCAGATGCTCTTGATGAGCGATCGCGAGTCGGCCTCATCGTAGATGGTGAAATCCGACGAGAACCCTAACGTGGCGGCTTCCACACGCAGGATACGCGAGAAGATGGAGTGGAACGTGCCCATCTGCAAGCTGCGCCCCCGCTCATCGCCCACAAGGCCCGATATGCGCCCTTTCATCTCCTTGGCCGCCTTGTTGGTGAAGGTGAGAGCGAGGATGTTCCAGGGCTTCAGGTCGTAATGTACGAGCAGATAGGCAATCTTATACGTGAGCACACGGGTCTTGCCCGACCCTGCGCCCGCTATGACAAGCTGCGGTCCGTCGCAATAAACCACCGCCTGTCGCTGGTTGTCGTTGAGTTGTTCGAGGAGAGTCTGTTCGGTCTGCATCTGATGTTCCGATAATGTATGGTTGGGTAAAAGTGTTGCGTAGTGATTATTTATAGGTGCTTCCCACGGCCGTCTTGGGGTCGTAGTCCTCCCCCTCCTTGGGGAAAGAGGGAATATAGCGCATGTTGTTCATGATTTGCCGTTGGCGCTTTCGCATGTAAGCGCTTGGCTCCTTCGACGAGAACCGTCGGGGGTTGGGCAGAGTGGCTGCAATGAGCGCACAATCGGCACGCGTGAGCGCATCGGCCGTCTTGCCAAAGTTATACTCTGCACACGCGTCGACGCCATAGATGCGGTCGCCCATCTCTATGGAGTTGAGATACACCTCCATGATGCGTTGCTTGCTCCAAAACACCTCGATGAGGGCCGTGAAGTAGACCTCGAAACCTTTTCTCACCCACGAGCGCCCCGGCCACAGAAACACGTTCTTGGCCGTTTGCTGCGAGATGGTGCTGGCGCCAAACCGCTTGCCGCCCTTGCCGTTGGCCATGTTGCGCTTGGCAGCACTACCAATGGCGTTGAAGTCGAAGCCATGATGAAGCAGGAAATGGGAGTCTTCGGAAGCCATGACCGCCACAGGCATGTGTCGAGACATCTGCTCCAAGGGCACCCAGTGGTGGTGAATGGTCAAACTACCCGTCTGCACACACCTGATGAGCATCAGCGGCGTGACGTAGACGGGTATGAAACGATAAGCCACCACCGCAAGAATGGTGGAGGCGAAAAAGAGGCTAAGCGCCCATCTTACGATCTTCTTTATCATAGCAAAACAGGGATGCCGACGCATCATGCGTCCGCACCCCCACCTTAATTCATCCAAAAATGTTGACTGCTTAGTTGAGCTTGCCTGCGTTGGCCTTGTCGATCATGGCCTGCGAAGCGTAAAGGTAGACCTCCACACGGCGACTGGCCTTCACGTTCTCGGTGCCATCGGGGTTGGTGATGAGATTGGTCTCGCCGAAGCCCTGAGCGCTCTTGATCTGCGAGCTGGGCACGCCGCATGTGTTCACCAGATAAGCCTTCACCGAGTTGGCACGGTTGTTTGAGAGCACCTGGTTCACCTCGTTGGAACCATCCGAAGAGGCGTAGCCCTGGATGTCGACCTGCAGGTCGGCGTTGTTCTTCAACACGTTAGAGAACTTAGAGAGCTCGTTCTTGGCGGCAGCCTGCAAGGCATACTTGCCCACGGGGAAGAGGATGCCGTTGTCGAAGGTTACCTTCACGGCCTTCAGGCCATTGGCGTCGGTCACTTCCTCCACCTTACCGTTCTTCACCTGAGCGGCCGTCTCGGCGGCCACCTTATCCATGTGCTTGCCGATGAGGGCGCCTGCGCCAGCACCAACAGCGGCACCAACGGCGGCACCAACGGCGGTGTTACCAGCCAGGGCACCGATGAGCGCACCCACAGCCGTACCCGATCCTGTACCAATGAGGGCACCTGTTCCAGCCTTGGTTGAACAACCCATGCCCACCATTGTAAGTGCGCACAATCCTACAGTAGCAACTTTTACCTTTTTCATAATGCTTGCAAATATTTAGTTTTTTACTTTTTCTTCTTCGCAAAGTTACTGCTTTTTTCCCAAGATAGCATCTTATTGAATATTTTTTTCGTAACTTTGCGGCAAAATTAACCAATCGTAAGGATTCGTCCAACGGGAAATACCTATCGCTCGATGGGGAAATCCCTAAACCGCGCCAACGGCAACAGACCAGGCGCACAACACGACTATTTAATTAAGGTAAAGACATAACATGGCAAAAGAACTGAAACATCTTACCAAGCGTTCCGACGACTACAGCCAGTGGTACAACGACTTGGTGACGAAGGCCGACCTCGCCGAGCAGGCCCCGGTCCGCGGTTGCATGATCATCAAGCCCTACGGCTATGCCATCTGGGAGAAGATCCAGGCTGGCCTCGACAAGGAATTTAAGAAACTGGGCGTGCAAAACGCATATTTCCCATTGCTCATCCCAAAGAGTTTCTTCGCTCGCGAGGCTGAGCACGTAGAGGGATTTGCCAAGGAGAGCGCCGTGGTGACCCACTACCGCCTCAAGACAAGCGAGAACGGAAAGGGCATCGTGGTTGACCCCGACGCCAAGCTCGATGAGGAGCTCATCATCCGACCCACATCAGAGACCATGATTTGGCACACTTACAAGAACTGGATCCACTCGTGGCGCGACCTGCCCATCAAGTGCAACCAATGGTGCAACGTGATGCGTTGGGAGATGCGCACCCGCCCGTTCCTCCGCACATCTGAGTTTCTCTGGCAGGAGGGCCACACCGCCCACGCCACCTACGAGGAGGCTGTTGAGGAGGCCCAGACCATGCTCCATTGCTACGCCGACTTCGTGGAGGACGTGATGGCCGTGCCCGTCATCAGGGGTGAGAAGAGCGAGACCGAGCGTTTCGCCGGAGCCCTGAAGACCTACACCATCGAGGCCATGATGCAAGATGGCAAGGCCCTGCAGAGCGGCACCAGCCACTTCCTCGGCCAGAACTTCGCCAAGAGCTTCGACGTGACCTATCTCAACAAGGACAACAAGCCCGAGTATGTGTGGGCCACATCGTGGGGCGTGTCAACCCGTCTCATGGGCGCCCTCATCATGGTCCACTCCGACGACAACGGACTGGTGTTGCCCCCGAAGCTCGCTCCCATACAGGTAGTGGTCATCCCCATCAACAAGAACGAGGAGCAGCTCAAGGCCATCACCGCCAAGTTGCAGCCCGCCATCGACCAGTTGCGTGAGCTGGGCATCAGCGTGAAGTACGATGACGCCGACAACAAGCGCCCGGGCTTCAAGTTTGCCGACTATGAGCTGAAGGGTGTTCCCGTGCGCCTCGTCATGGGCGGACGCGACCTGGAGAACAACACCATCGAGATCATGCGCCGCGACACCTTGGAGAAGGAGAACGTTTCGTTCGACGGCATCGTGGAGCGCGTGAAAGACATGCTCGACGACATTCAGCGCAGCGTGTTTGAGAAGGCTCGCAAGATGCGCGACAGCAAGATCTACGAGTGCACCAACTACGACGAGTTTAAGGAGCGCATCAAGAATGGCGGCTTCTTCCTCTGCCCCTGGGACGGCACCGCCGAGACCGAGGCCAAGATCAAGGAAGACACTCAGGCCACCATCCGTTGCATACCTTACGGCTACGAGCAGAAGGAAGGCGCAGTCGACATGGTGAGCGGCAAGCCCGCCACAAGCTGGGTCATCGTGGCGCGCGCCTACTAAGCGACACATTCCAACCCCCTATATCATCCCATTCGCCAACACAAGGCGAATGGGATTTTTTATGAAACGACCTTAAAGTGGAAAATGGAAAAATGGGAAAGTGGAAACATGTGAACCACCTTCATTCAAAAACTCAAAAATGGGTGGGTCAACGGCACGTCCCGAAAAGGGCTGAACTCCTCAGCCCTGGGCAACGCTATTGTCGCCACCTGATTTTCCTTGCCACGCGCATTCCGTTTTCATAGGTCACAACCTGAACCACGATGGCGTCGGGGTTGGGCGCCGTTATCTCCTGTCCCACCAGGTTATAGTATCTCACATGGGCCACCTCGCCTTGGGCCTTCGGTTGTGGGGCGATGCCTGTTCCCACATCCTTCTTATCCACCACCATGGAGGTGCACCAATGGTTGGTTGTCTCGATGGTGGGTCGTTCCATCAGGGCCAGGTTGTTACCCCCATCGGGATAACGGCCATGGGGGTGTGTCAAAATTCACACCCTCTTTTAAAATATCACAAAGCCCGAACTTTC
>NZ_JAXVAE010000142.1:0-11599 GCF_037460745.1 Hallella sp.
CAAAGGTCGACAACTTAAACGGAAGGCACAAGTCGGCATATTTCGGATGGTTACCTTGTTAGCGTTTGTTCCGCCACGTTTGTGCTCTTGCGTCAGAAGGGCAAATGTTGGAAAAGGTAATAGCGGTGAAGCGGCAGGGACGTTTCCCGAAGATAAATATCCGTTAGCTTTGACAATAAGATCCCAGTATGTTTTTCTTTGAGTGTAAAAATAGGCTCGCTTGCTTTGCATTCTCTTTAATTTGCACTATCTTTGCATAACAACTTAATATTTCGCAAGATGGTAATTGATTTTGATGAGATTGCAGAGGTTCGTCAGATGAACTTCAAAGGAGGAAACGGTCCGTTGGACACACGTAATTATACAGATGATAAGGTGAAGATTATGTATTCCACCCTTCGTCCGGGCGCTTCGACAGGTTTGCACACTCACGAGCAAAACTGCGAGATCATATATGTTATCAGTGGCGTGGCCACGTTCCATTATGATGGTGAGGTGGAGACATGCCGCGCGGGCCAGTGCCATTATTGCCCCATGGGCCATAGCCATTTCATGGAGAACAATACTGACCACGACCTGCTTTACTTTGCTGTCGTGCCCGAGCATCACCTTTGATGCACGCTGATAGGGGAGCGTAGCCTCATCGTTACGTTCGTTGTGGATGGGCCTACTCGTTGCGGATGGGCTTTTGTGTCTCGCATGGGCTTTGTGCAGAAGGTTTGCGCGAGATGAGCGGACGATGTTTCCCGTTCCGTTTGTGGCATTGTTCCATGAGCGCACAGCCCCGGCATCGGTCGGCGTGCTTCAGCCGATCGTATATGCGCCATGCTGCGTAAGCAACGGCTGCGGCCACCACAAGGGCTGTCAGAATGTATTGTGCGAGCATAATCTTTGTCTTTTGAGTGTAAAAGTACGAAAATAATGCCAAAAGCCAAAGATAGAGTTAAAAGTTTGTGCATATAACTTTTTTTAGGTAACTTTGTTTTAATTAATAACAAGTTGAACAAATATGGCTGAAACAAACAATCACCTGGTCATTATGGCAGGTGGCGTGGGCAGTAGGTTCTGGCCCATGAGCACAGAGGAGAGACCCAAACAGTTTATCGACGTACTGGGCGTTGGCCGTACACTCTTGCAAATGACGCGAGATCGTTTCAAGGGAATCTGCCCCGCTGAAAACGTGTGGGTGGTGACCAACAAACGCTACGCTTCGCTGGTGAAAGAGCAGTTGCCCGACATTCCTGAAAGCAATATCTTGCAGGAACCATGCCGACGCAACACGGCTCCGTGCATCGCCTATGTGTCGTGGCGTATCAAAGTGCAAGATCCCATGGCCAATATAGTGGTGACGCCCAGCGACCATGTGGTGACTGATGTGGTGGAGTTTCAGCGTGTTGTCGGCCAATGCCTTAAGTTTACACGAGAGACCGACGCCATCGTAACGCTTGGCATGAAGCCCAATCGGCCTGAGACGGGATATGGATACATTCAGGCTGACCTGTCGACCAACTCGTTACGCAACAAGGAGTTGTTCCGTGTCGACCAGTTCCGTGAGAAGCCCGACTTGGCGACAGCTAAGCAATATATCCAAGAGAACAATTATTTCTGGAACGCGGGCATCTTCATTTGGCGTGTCGAGACCATCGTCAATGCCCTCAGAATGTATGCTCCCCGCATCAATCGCATCTTTGAGCGTTTGCAGGATAAGCTGGGAACGCCGGAGGAACAGCAAATCATCGACGATATTTATGGCGATTGCGACAATATCTCCATCGACTATGCCGTGATGGAGAAGGCTGAGGAGATTTTTGTTTGCCCCGCCGATTTTGGTTGGAGCGACCTTGGCACATGGGGCGCGTTGCGCCTGCAAAGCGAGCGCGACGTGTATGGCAACGCCCTCATTGGCGAGAACATCAAGATGTTTGATAGCCACAACTGTATGGTGCATGTAACCCAGGGGGTGAAAACGGTAGTGCAAGGTCTCGACGGATATATCGTTGCCGAACACGATGGCAAGTTGCTCATCTGCAAACTCAGCGAGGAGCAACGCATCAAACAGTTTAGCGAATAAAACCAATAGGGGTGAAGGTGTTGGTCAGAAACGTCTTCACCCTCAACCGTTCTTCATGCGGATAGTTGCCAGAACGGTGCGTTTGAGCCTTAGCCCGCATCTCGCAGAATGATATTATAATAAGGAGAGCAACATGGATTGCTCCAAACAAACGATAGTACACAAACAAAAATATGGAAGCACAACAGGAAAACAGAAAGGTTGCCCTGATTACAGGTATTACGGGTCAGGATGGCAGTTATTTGGCCGAGTTCTTGATCGAAAAAGGATATGAGGTTCATGGTTTGCTGCGCCGTTCGTCATCGTTCAACACCGGACGTATTGAGCATCTTTATCTCGACGAGTGGGTGCGCGACATGAAGAAGCAACGCCTCGTCAATCTGCATTGGGCCGACATGACCGACTCGTCGTCGCTCATCCGCGTCATTAATGAAATCAAGCCCAATGAGATTTATAACCTTGCTGCGCAGAGCCATGTCAAGGTGTCGTTCGATGTGCCTGAGTATACCGCCGACACCGATGCCGTAGGTGTGTTGCGCCTGTTGGAGGCCGTGCGCATTTGCCATTTGGAGCATTTTTGTCGCATCTACCAGGCTTCAACCTCCGAGTTGTTTGGTAAGGTTCAGGAGGTTCCGCAGAAAGAAACCACACCGTTCTATCCGCGTAGCCCATACTCGGTGGCCAAGCTCTATGGCTTTTGGATCATGAAGAACTATCGCGAGTCGTATGATATGTATTGCTGCAATGGCATCCTCTTTAACCATGAGAGTGAGCGACGTGGCGAGAACTTTGTGACAAGAAAGATCACGCTTGCCGCCTGTCGTATTGCGCAGGGTTACCAGGACAAGCTTTACTTGGGCAACTTGGACGCCCGACGCGACTGGGGATACGCCCGCGACTATGTGGAGTGCATGTGGCTCATCCTCCAACAGCCCCAACCCGACGACTTCGTTATTGCCACAGGCGAGATGCATACCGTGCGCGAGTTTGCCACATTGGCTTTCCATGAGTGTGGCATTGAGCTCGAATGGAAGGGCGAGGGCGTCGACGAGAAGGGCTACGACAAGGCCACCGGCCGAGTGTTGGTGGAGGTCGACCCCAAGTATTTCCGTCCTGCCGAGGTCGAACAGCTCCTTGGCGATCCCACGAAGGCGAAGACTGCGTTGGGCTGGAACCCACGCAAGACAAGCTTCGAAGATCTCGTTCGCATCATGGTGGAGCACGATATGAAGTTTGTTCGCAAACTTTACCTGAAGGCGCAGTTGCCTGAATAATAGGGTGTTATAGATAATCGTTCAATAGAATTATGTCTTTGGATAAGAACAGCAAGATCTTTGTGGCAGGTCATCGCGGCTTGGTGGGGTCGGCCATTTGGAATAATCTTGAGAGCAGAGGATACCATAACTTGGTGGGCCGTACACATCGCGAACTCGATTTGACCGACCAACAGGCTGTAAAGCGATTCTTCGATGAGGAGCAACCCGATGCGGTGGTGTTGGCCGCGGCCTTTGTAGGCGGCATTATGGCCAACTCGCTCTATCGCGCCGACTTTATCATGCAGAACATGAAGATGCAATGCAACGTCATCGAGCAGGCTTACAAGCATCATGTAAAGAAGCTCCTTTTCCTTGGTTCCACCTGCATCTATCCCAAGAATGCTCCGCAACCGATGAAGGAAGACGCGTTGCTCACATCGCCGCTCGAATACACCAATGAGGAGTATGCCATTGCCAAGATTGCCGGTTTGAAGATGTGCGAGAGCTATAACCTTCAGTATGGCACCAACTATATTGCCGTGATGCCCACCAATCTCTATGGTCCCAACGACAATTTCCATTTGGAGAACAGTCATGTGCTACCCGCCATGATGCGCAAGGTGTACCTTTCGAAGCTCATCCACGATGGCGATTGGGATGCCATTCGGGTGGATATGAACAAGCGCCCCATCAATCCGCCGGCTAAGTTACAGGCGATTATTGGTGAAGGCAATGTGGATGGCGGCAACGATGCGGAGCGTATCCTGCAAGCGTTGGCCTTCTATGGCATTGAGGATAACAAGGTAACGCTTTGGGGCGACGGCAGTCCGCTTCGCGAATTCCTATGGAGCGAAGACATGGCCGACGCCAGTGTTTATGTTCTTTTGAATGTTGATTTCAAGGATATCATAGGCATAGAAAAGTATTCTTCGGTGTTCTACGGTGTAAAAGCTGATGGTGAGGTAAACCGAAACAACTCCGAAGGACGCGGTGGAGCTATCCCGTCGTTGGGTGAGATACGCAACTGCCATATCAATGTGGGTACAGGAAAGGAGTTGACTATCAGGCAGTTGGCGGAGAAGGTTGTAGCAACAGTAGGCTTCGAAGGCCAACTCTGTTGGGACCAAGACAAACCCAACGGAACGCCAAGAAAGCTCATCGATGTGAGCAAACTCCACCGTTTGGGTTGGCATCACAAGGTGGAGATCGACGAAGGCGTGCGAAAACTCTATGCGTGGTACCAGGCTTCTTTGCAAGCCTAACGCGCAAAATCTGTTCGTGGATATTCGAAAGCCTTGCATGGGCATACGTCATCCGACTTGTTTTGGCTCGTCTGCGTATGTCCATACAAGGCTTTTTGTTTGGGACTAATGGGGCAAACCGCTTGGTTTTGGCGCCTTTCTTCGTCCCTTTGGCCACCCCATGACACGTTGGGGAGCACGTAAGAAGATTCGTGTTTTGCGCCTCATTTCACCCTATAAAGCACCACTTGGCTGTTGAGTCCGGATGGAACGGGAGCCCAATTGGCGTAGCTCGTCGTCTTATAGTTGATGTTCACCACATTGATCTCCTCCATCTTCCGCCATTTGTAGCCTTCTCGGTCCAGTTGGGCGATGCGGTTGGCAGGCAGGTTGGTTACCTCAACGCGTATGCGATTCATGCCTGGCTTTAGCAGATTGGAGAACTGCAGGGTGAAAGGAGCGGCCCAAGCGCAGCCTATTAGCGAGTCGTTGATATACACGCGGGCGCTCTCTCGTACATCGCCGAGGTCGATGGCCCAATTGGCTCCGTTCAGTTCGCCCTTCTTAAAGATCACTTTACATTCGTAGACGCCTGTTCCCATAAGCGTTCGTAAGGTGTCGTTCAGGTTCTCCCAAGCCGTAGGTTGGCCAATGCTTAATATCTTGTCGTAGGTTGGTGAGCAGTCTTTGAACGAAAGGGTCCATCCTTTATCCAGCACCTTGCGGGTGTTTTCGATCTGTGTTGTTGTGCGTACGGGTAGTCCGCCCAACTCCTTAGAGATTGCCTCAGAGGCCTCTTTGAAGGTTTGTAGGATAAGCGATTCGCCCGAACGTAGGCAGATGTGCAATGAGTCGCTGTGTGTTTCGGCTTGGAAACGCTGGCCTGTCATAGGGTCGAACCATAACGCTTTTTGGAACGGAACGGCCAGGGCAACCGTAGATTCCACGTCGTGGTCCGATAGGTTGGCTATGAAATAATGATGGCCTTGGGCGTTGGCCCTCCTGATAAGCTTGAGCCCGAGGTCGGCTTTTAGGGCTTCCGGATGTGCCACTTGCGCCATCTGTAGCTTGTTTGTGCCCACAATGATGGTGGCGCCTTGTTGTCGCAGCGTGTCGATATGGCTTCTTACGGCTTTCGTAAGCAAGTTGTCCTTGCTGGGAAGGATGAGCGCTTTGTAGCGTGTTCCTGCAGCCGTTTGCAACATTCCGTCGACAAACCGTGTCTGTAACAACCACCGCTCGCTGATGTAGTCGCAGTCGAAGCCCATGCGGTCGATGTTGTCGATGGTTTCGGAGAACTCAGGTGCCAGTTGGCCCATGGTGTGAATGGCAAATTGCATGAGGCGTTTGCCCTTGCTTTGCTTATGCCAAAGGTCGCGCACCGGTACGAAAACCAGGAAGTCGTTGTCGGGCTTTCCCCATTGCAAGAAGCTCTGACAACGGGTTATATAGCTCATCAGATAAGGTGCGTCTCGCCAAATGGTGTTGGTGGGACTCATGTCCACGCTGGCATAGAATTTCCATCCGGGCCACAGATCGTTCTTGGGCGAATAGGCTGTGCCATGGAAAAACATGTGGTTGACGCCACCCACGAACATCAAATCCATGTCGGGTTTCATTTGCGAAAGCGAGGTTCTGAAATGTTCGGTGAGCCATGTGAACGTTTCGCTCGACGTGAAGGGCTTGGCGTTGATGTGCGCAGCCGATGACGCCCACTTATACATGGAAAAGTCGGAGTCGTTCTTTCGGGTGAATCCCGAATCCTTCCTTAGTCCCTTGATGCCGAAATCAGACAGGCCAAAACCCTCAATTTCGGGTATGTCTACCGCCGAATAGCAGTCGATGAGGTTAGCTGGCGAGCCATGAGCCTGATTGCGCGTAATGGCGCCATGACTGTGAGCCCACGCCGTCCACGTCTCAGTGAAGTTTTCAAGCAGCAGGTCGCCCAGTGTTTCACGATAGTCGGCCACAACCATAGGGTCGCCATCCACCAGCTTGTTGAGGTTTGCCTCCAACGAATATCCACGCCGTTTCTCAAACTCCTTGAACAGATCCGTGGTGTAATCGGCTTCCGCCACCTCGTAGCTGTCGTTGAAGAAGGTGTGGGGGTAGGGCGTATGAGTGCGCTCGAAAGCTTGCTCGATGTGTTGGAGATAGTGGCCGACGGCCATCTTGTTGAAGTGGTCTACCACCAGTCCGGCTCCGCCAGGTGCTGCGCGTTTCACCCGCATCACCCCGAATTTCTGATAAAGCGCCATGATGCGCCATGGCCCTTTGCTGGGCAATTTGCCATCGAGGGTGAGCGACGTGATGGTGTTTCCTTGTTGTTGCTTGTTGATTTTGAATTTCTTTTCGCCAAAAGCCTTGATGAGATTGACGGCGATGCCATCCGAAAAAGCGTAGATGCCCACCAGTTGGCAGTTGCTTGCCTTCTTGCTGGGTGGCGTGAGGTCCAGAGCTTTCAATTTGCGCTCGTCTACGCGCTTGTCGACAATGACCATCTGTGAGGCACTCTCTTGCAGCGGTACCCATGGTCCACCAAAGGGCCATCCCGTACCCGTGGCCATGTCGACCTCGATGCCAGTGGCCCTACCTTGTTGTTCCGTGAATCGCAACATTTCCATCCAGTGGTCTGACAGGTAATCGATGTTGTTTGCCTGATTGCCCTGCACACCATAGATGGGCGTTATCTCCACGGCTCCCACGCCCTGATTGGCATATTGTTGCAAGGTCCATTGAAGGTTTGGCTTGTCGACAGCCGATCCCAACCACCACCATCTCAATCCAGGCTTGGCCTCTTGGTGAACTTCGGGCCATTGCTGCGCATGGATGGCGAGCGGCAGGGCGCAAAGGGCTAACGACAATAATGCTTTTCTCATGGTTGTGAATAATGATTTAGTAGAGTGGTTTTTGTAGAGTGTTTTGCTGAGATGAGGCGACGCGCGCGGTGAGGAAAGAATGGGGTGGGGCGTACGATTCCCTTATTCGTGATGGTATGGCTCGCCCTTGATGATGGTGCAAGCCCGGTAGATTTGCTCGGTGAAAACCAGTCGAACCATCTGATGACTGAAGGTCATACGTGAGAGCGACACCATCTCGTTGGCGCGTTTGTAGATGGCTTCCGAAAATCCATAAGGGCCACCGATGATGAAGACGAGGCGGCGTGCGGTGTTTTGCTTCTTCTGCAACCAGTCGGCAAACTCCACGCTGCGGTGCTCAGTGCCGCGCTCATCGAGCAGCACCACCGTGTCGGAAGGTTGCAACTGCTTCAGCAGCAGTTCGCCCTCCTGGGTCTTTTGCTGCTGTTCCGAAAGGTTTTTGGTGTTTCGGAGCTCGGGAATCACTTTGATCTCGAACGGCATGTAATGGCCTATGCGCTCTGCGTAATCGTTGATGCCGGCAATGAAATGCTTGTTTTGGGTCTTTCCCACCAATAATAATAGGGTCTTCATGCGCGTGGGGCGTTAGGGTTGTTGCTCTTGTTGGTGGAGCGCTGGGGCTCGCTTCCGTCCATCGTTTGGTATTGGTCCTTGCGCTTGGGGTTCATGGGGAACCAACCCTTCTCCACGCGCTTCTTCTGCTCAAGCAGTTCGCCGATCGACCACAGCAGGCTTGCGCCCACCACGCCTACGAGCGACGAGGCAATGGTTTCCTCGATACATAGCGACCCTATGATGCAGGCAATGCCCGCCAAGAGAAACGCGATCCACGGGCGAGTGCCCCAATAATACTCGGTCTTGATGACGAGTGGATGGAAGAGACCTATGATGAGAAACGTGCTGACCGCGATGATGAGTCCTGTGAAATACATGAGTGTGAATGAGTTATGTGAATGATGTTCTTACTTTTTGTAGCCTTATTATGTGCAAAATTACTAAAAAATGCTGAAGTTATAGGGTATAATTAGATTTTTTGTGGTAACTTTGCCCTACAAGATAACACTATAAAACATAAGAAGAATATGGAAAACAATGCAGAACTGATAGCTCAGTGTGAGGCTAAGGCCAAGCAGTGGCTGTCGCCGTCTTTTGATGAGAAGACCCGTCAAGAGGTTCAAGACCTGCTCGACAACCCCGACAAGACCAATCTCATTGAGGCTTTCTACAGAAACCTGGAGTTTGGAACAGGTGGCCTTCGTGGCATCATGGGCGCCGGAACCAACCGTATGAATATGTATATCGTTGGTATGGCCACACAGGGTTTTGCCAACTACTTGAAGAAATGCTATAAGGACCGCAAGGAGATTAGCGCTGTGGTGTGCCACGACTGCCGCAACAACAGCCGTCTGTTCGCAGAGACCGTTGCCAATATTTTCTCTGCCAATGGCATCAAGGCTTACATCTTCGACGACCTTCGTCCTACACCTGAGTGCTCGTATGCCATCCGCTACCTGAAGGCACAGGCTGGCGTGAACCTCACGGCCAGCCACAACCCACGCGAATATAATGGCTACAAGGCTTATTGGGAGGATGGCGCCCAGGTCATTGCACCGCACGACAAGGGCATTATCGATGAGGTTAACAAGGTGACCATCGATGATGTGAAGTTTACTCCCAACCCCGAGCTTATCCAGATCATTGGTGAGGATATTGACGAGCCGTATCTGCGCCAGATCCGTACCATCAGCATCGACCCCGAGGTGATTCGTCGCCAACACGACCTGAAGATCGTTTACACTCCGCTTCACGGTGCAGGCCGCGTGATGATTCCCCGCTCTTTGGCTTACTGGGGCTTCGATAACGTGCACTGTGTGCCCGAGCAGATGATCAAGGATGGCAACTTCCCCACCGTCGATCGTCCTAATCCTGAGTTTGCTGAGGCTCTGACATTGGGTCTGCGCGACGCCAAGGCACTCGACGCCGACATTCTGATGGCTTCCGACCCCGACGCCGACCGTGTGGGTATGGCCTGCAAGAACGACAAGGGCGAGTGGGTTCTCATCAATGGTAACCAGACTTGCATGATCTTCTTGTGGTACATCATTGCCAACCGCAAGGCCACTGGCAAGCTGAAACCTACCGACTTCATCGTGAAGACCATCGTTACCACTGAGCTGATCAAGAAGATTGCCGACAAGCAGGGCGTGGAAATGCGCGATTGCTACACGGGCTTCAAGTGGATTGCACGCGAGATTCTGCTCTCAGAGGGCAAGCAGCAGTATATTGGTGGTGGTGAGGAGAGCTATGGCTTCCTCGCTGAGGATTTCGTTCGCGATAAGGATGCCGTGTCGGCTTGCTCGCTGCTCGCCGAGATTTGCGCCTACGCTAAGGATAAGGGCAAGACGCTCTACGACATCTTGATGGACATCTACAAGGAGTATGGCTTCTCTAAGGAGTTTACGATCAATGTGGAGCGCCCAGGTAAGAGTGGTGCCGAGGAGATCCAGAACATGATGGCCAATTTCCGCGCCAACCCGCCGAAGGAGTTGGGTGGCTCGCGTGTGGTGCTGTGGAAGGACTACAAGACCCTGCAGGCTACCGACGTTGAGGGAAACACCACGGCGCTCAACATGCCGGAGACAAGCAACGTGCTGCAGTGGTTCTGCGACGACGACACGAAGGTTAGCGTGCGTCCTTCAGGTACAGAGCCTAAGATTAAGTTCTACATCGAGGTGAAGGACACCATGACCGACGCTTCGCAGTATGAGCAGCTCGACCGTGAGGGCGCTGCCAAGGTGGAGGCCATCAAGAAGAGCCTCGGCCTGTAAGCAACGCTTCTGAGATTTATTAAAATCATCATATAGGGAACCTTTCTCCGCATGGGGAAAGGTTCCCTTTTTAGTTTTATGACCATCTGTCGATGCTAACCGACCAACCCATTGCTTGGGGCTGTGGATTTCCGTAACAACTATATTCAACCCCAATCGGCCATTAGATTTCAATGCTTGTTAGTTTTTGTTTCGAGTAGGTTGCGACAGTCGCGCCCAAAGGCATAGCGGGCTATGTAGAAACGCGAATGGAAGCAAGATTCCGAAAAAACGTTGGCAAGCGTTGGAAAGGAACAATAACATCCTGCTATTTCCCCTATTTTGGTATAGTGACCGATTGGGGCTCAATTGGCTCGGAAGGAGCCTCTATATAGAATCGGTACATGCACGTTTGGGTGAACGTGTAAGGTTCAGGCGGTATGGAACTACAGGAAGAAACGTGAGGTCGATGATTGGCAATAGGCTTGACGATGGGGTGGGCTACACGTATGCGTTGTGTGATTTTTTTGCTAAAAAGATGGTTCGGAATTTCGGATGAACTGGAGGGCGAAATCTCCGTTTTTGAGGATCCGACGCATGGCGAACGAGCAATTTGCTTGTAAAAGATGCCTTATTGAGTTGCGAAAGACGCCAAACCGAGCTGCGGTTTGGCGTCTTTCGCAGTGCGTAAAGGCATGTTTCGTCTTGCGAAAAGGCATCTTTCGCAAGGCGTAAGGTGGAACGAAGAGGGCTTAATGTTGAATGGCGGATGTAATGCTCTGATTGTTAGGTGGTTGCGTGAAATTGCTGAGAATCGCGTATTTGCGCCCAATATTTTCCTTGTTCAAAAGAAATGTGTAGTTTTCAATATAGATTGTTAGGCGTTTTCGGTAAGTTGTGTTTTCATGAGGCTATGCCTTGTGTTCGTGGTCAGTTTGACGTTTCGCACGTTCTATATGAAACAGAAGCGTGGGGCTCATCATATCACGCCTTGGATAGAGGACGGAACAGCGCCAAATGGAAATTGCCAGATGCCTCTGTAGGACGAGCAATAGGATGAATGGATACAAGTGAACGAACCGCACCAGGATCTTTAGGTATATTGCAGATGAGTGGTTTCTGAAATCACCAAAATGTGGTTGAAACGTGCCACAAAAGGGAGTTTTTGCACTTTTTTCGACTTTTGAGTAAAAAAGTTGGGGAAATGTTTGGCGGTAACAAAAAAACTCTGTACCTTTGCACTCGCAATTCAGAAATCAAGGCTAAGGCCTGACGATGATGAGCGAAACAATGCATCCTTAGCTCAGTTGGTAGAGCAACTGACTCTTAATCAGTGGGTCTAGGG
>NZ_JAXVAE010000143.1:0-19394 GCF_037460745.1 Hallella sp.
ACTTTATTTGATGAATTTTAATAACTATGCGATTTTATCGCATCAGTACTAATGTGTGATTAATGGGTACAAAAGTTGGTTTGTTCTTACTGATGCCGCAAAGATATAGTTTTTATTGATACCTTGCAACACATAGCACAACATTTCTTTATCAATTCATCATTTTTTAACATTTGGCTACCCAACACCATATAAAGAGGTGAAAAGGCCAAATGCCTGCTCGCACGAAACCGATCGACATCAGATCAAGGCGTATCGGGGAGGACGAGGAAAAATTTAACCCACGAAGGAGCGTTCACCGTGATGCCCATTTTGTTATAATACGTATGAATTTATCAATTTGTGACAATTTTAACAACCGTTAACCACTATCGCAGACCCACTTCCCCAATCCCATTTGGTTAACCCACCATACTTTTCAGACAGGCCAACCCACCTTTTCCACAAGATCAATGCAACTTTCTCGCTGGCCCAACACAACTTTCACACACGTTCTATACTCTTTTCCCACAGATCAATGCTACACTCAGCAACCGAAGGCGCAAGCCCATACGCCGTAGCCGTTACAAACACCGCCATGCAGAAACAGAACATCAAAAACACGCTTTCGCAACGATTTTCACACGCATAAGCAGCATTTTCCCGAAAAATATCGAGCAGAATGTTTGGGCGTTTCAAGGAAATATTATACCTTTGCATCGCATTTGCCGATATGGCTCAGTTGGTAGAGCAACGCATTCGTAATGCGTAGGTCCTCGGTTCGAGTCCGAGTATCGGCTCCAAAGGCAAAACATCAAGGTAATCTTACTTACGCGGAATTAGCACATCGGTAGTGCACGGGCTTCCCAAGCCTGGGAGGCGGGTTCGATTCCCGTATTCCGCTCCCTTGATTATCAGGAAGTTACGCTTGTTTACCCTCTTTTTCTCTCCTCTATATTTAATAATCAAAAACATCACTTATACGCTTGAAAACCATCATGGTGCAAGTACGGTGCAAGTAAAAACTGGTATTTACTTAACCCTCATAGCTTTCTACAATAGGTCATATTGTGCCCTTTCCCCATTCTAATACGCTAATCCCACATCGTTAGATTTAGATTCTTGTTAGTGTTTGTTTAGACAACAATCCAATGAACACTTGCAACTAAAACAGATTGCGCTTGGGTTTTCCGGTCTCGGTCATTGGGATTTGGTCAACTTGGATAATTTCCTTGGGTTGCCAATACTTGGGCAGCACATCGTGGCAAACACTCATAATACGAGTGGCATCGGCGGCTTCGGTAAGCATCACCATCTCTTCACCATACTTCTTCGAGGGTCGTTTGGCCATGATAAAGGGAGCCGAAAGATGGGGCGCCAAGGCCTGCTCCACCTCCTCGATCTGAATCTTCACGCCTCCCGAGCACACCACATTGTCGATGCGTCCTACAATCTTGAAACGCACATAGCCCTGCGAACGATCCACGACGGCTATGTCGTGGGTATGCAAGACCGTGGGACAAACGGCAGGAGCGTCGATCACCAAGCAATCGTTGGCGTCGAGCGTGATGCCGACACCCGGCAACGGACGGTACCAGAGGTTGTCGTCAGCGTTACCGCCATTGATCTTGCGCAAAGCGATATGCGAGAGCGTCTCGGTCATGCCATACGAGCTCCACACGGCGTGGGGGAATTGGCGCAACTGGAGTTCCAATTCCTTGTCGATGGCTCCTCCGCCAATCAAAATATTCTTGATAGCTTTCAAGCGGCGTAGCTCCGCCTCATTGCCCAGCGAGTTGAACACCTGCATGGGCACCATGGCCGCAAAATCGATCACCTCGTCGTCGGCAATGGCCGTCATGGGATGCCCCTGCGGCTCAATGCTAACCATCTGTAATTGGCAAACCAAACTACGCACCACCATCATCTTGCCCGCGATATAGTCCATGGGAAGGCACACCAACGCCTTGTTGCCCGGATGCAGGCCGAGCGCCTGGCAGGTCATGCGGGCCGAAGCCTCCATACGGGCCTTCTCAGCCATCATCAACTTAGGTTTGCCCGTGGAGCCACTGGTGAACACAGGTACGGTGGGTTGATCGTCGCGCCATTGCGCAAGAAATTCAGCGATGGTCATAATACATTCGTTCGCCCCTCAAAGCGATGGGCATGTCAATGTTATCGGTAAACAATTGGCCCGTACCCAAGCCCTGCGGCATGATGTCGTCGGTGCCATAAGTGTGGGCGGCCAGATGAGCTATGGCATTGAGCCCGACATTGCTCTCAAGGGCGCTCGTCATCCACGACCCGATGCCTCGGCTCTTGGCCATCGACACCCACTCCTCGCAGCCCATCATACCACCATGCAGCGACGGCTTAAGCACCACATATTGGGGATGGATGGTGTCGAGGAGACGCTCCTTCTCGCTTGGGATATTCACGCCAATGAGTTCCTCGTCGAGAGCGATAGCGATGGGCGACTCCTGGCAAAGACGCGCCATGTCGGCCCATTGGTGCTGACGGATGGGTTGCTCAATGGAATGAAGATCGTAGCGCGCCAACTGCTCCAGGCGCACCATGGCCTCATTGGGGGCAAAGGCGCCATTGGCGTCGACGCGGAGTTCCACCTTGTCCTTGGGGAAAGCCGAACGTATGATGCGCAGCAATTCCAACTCCTTATCAAAGGCGATAGCTCCTATCTTCAGTTTGATGCAGCGGAATCCCAAGTCCAACTTCTCCTGTATGCGCGCCAACATCTGGTCGTACGAGCCCATCCACACCAAGCCATTGGTGGGAATGCCCACCTCACCACGGGCGAAAGGGGTGTCAAAAAGAGCTGTGGAGCCACCCGCGGCCAACTGGGCAAACGCCGTCTCGATGCCAAAGAGCATGGAAGGATAAGGGCGCAACGCCTCATAGGGGATGCGCCCCGTACGCTCAATGGTATCGCAAAACTGGCGCAGCAACAGGTCATAGTCGGACCGTTCGTCGCACGACAGGTCGGGAAGGGTGGCACACTCGCCCACCCCACGCACACCGCCACTCTCAACGACGACATATCGGCTAATACGCGAGGTGTACTGTCCACGCGATGTTTTCGCAGGTTGCTTGAAGTGCAGCGTGCGTGTATGGAGGGTGATACGCATCGTCATTATGGGAACACAGGGTATTTGTCGAAATCGGGCTTACGCTTCTCCAGGAATGCCTTGCCACCTTCCTGAGCCTCGTCCATGGTGTAATAGAGCATGGTGGCATCGCCAGCCAACTCCTGAATGCCGGCCTGGCCATCCAGTTCGGCATTGAGACCCGCCTTGATCATACGGAGAGCCAACGGACTGCGCTCCATCATGATCTCAGCCCACTCAACGCAGGTATCTTCCAGCTGTTCGAACGGCACCACCTTGTTGACCATTCCCATCTGCTCGGCCTCATGGGCCGTGTACTGCTTGCAGAGGAACCAAATCTCGCGGGCTTTCTTCTGACCGACCATACGGGCCAAGTAGGACGCGCCAAAGCCGGCATCGAAACTGCCCACCTTCGGGCCGGTCTGACCGAAGATGGCGTTCTCGCTTGCAATCGTCAGGTCGCACATGACGTGCAACACGTGACCACCGCCAATGGCATAGCCGTTGACCATAGCTATGACGGGTTTGGGTAATCGGCGAATCTGCATCTGCACATCGAGCACATTGAGGCGAGGCACACCATCATTGCCCACATACCCACCACGGCCCTTGACGTGCATGTCGCCGCCTGAGCAAAACGCCTTGTCGCCTGCACCGGTCAGGATCACCACACGGATATCGGCGCACTCGCGGCAATAGGCAAAAGCCTGCGACATCTCCCAGGTAGTGAGTGGGGTGAAAGCGTTGCGATAACGCTCACGATTGATAGTGATCTTCGCAATGTGGTTGTATTCTTCGAACAAGATTTCCTTAAAATCGAAACCCGATATTTTCTTCCAATTTCTTTCCATAGTGATTGATATGTTATTGTTTGCCTTATAATTTTCGGACAAGCCCACAATCGCTTACAGCAGCACCTCAAGCAACATGGGGCGTGGGCAGCGTTCTTCTACAAGCCATTGGATACCTGCGGCAAGATCATCAACGGGTTTCACCTGCCGGTATTCCACACAATTTTGCAGACATACACCCTCAGCGGTGGCATGATGCTTAGCCATAACATATGTGTCGCGGGCCGGACTGTCGGCCAATGGCTTAAACTTGCTGAATATCTCACCGCGCTGGTTGTTGAGCAGTAGCACACGGAAGTTGCCACAAAGTTGCTCGTTCCACAGCGCATTGGCATCGTAGAAGAAACTAAGGTCGCCTATGATGCATGCCACGGGGCATGGCGACATCACTGAATGGCCTGCCGCAGTGGAGAGCGAGCCCTCGATGCCATTGACGCCTCGGTTGACATACAGGTAGCGATCGGCATACTTCAGCGCCATGCGTACCGACAGACTGTTGGCCACATGTACGTTCATCGATGTGCCCTTGATGGCCTGGAAGAACAGGCGGATGGCCTCGTTCTGCCTGTCGTGGGTAGCCACTTGTGCCTCAACAACAACCTCCGACTGGAGCGCTTGCCATTGGTGGAGCCACGACTCGGAAGCCGAATAGCTGCGGTTGGCCGTCAAGGCTTGTAGCATCTCATGGGGTTGAGCCTCGACCATGTCGGTGGCGTTCATCAGCACGTCGGTCACGGCACCTATCGAGGTTACGACCACGCTGCGCCGTGATTTGGCCTGTTGCAACCATTGGCGCATGTTCTTGGCCACGAGATTTCCACCGATATAGATAATGAAGTCGGGAAACAAATCGTCATGGGTCTTCGCCCAATTGGCGAGCAAGTCTAACGAGGGCAACGGCCCATCGGTGTCGTCAGAAAGTTTCTCTGCCAGCACCACCACCTTTTGCCTCAGCAATGCCACGGCCTCGGCCGCTTTGCGCCATTGGCTCCTCGCCATCTGTCCCAGCACCAACATGGGTTTCGCGGCCGAAGCAAAGTCGGCGGCTACGGCTGCAAGGCGCTCCGAATCGGCCACCATTGGCGTAAGACAAATTTTACGCTCCACAGGCAAGGAATCGATGGTGAAATTGTACAGAGGCTCGGATATGGGTACATTGACATGAACGGGACTGCATCCATGTGACCGAAGGGTAAGCAAGGCCTCATTGACCATGCGGTTGCAATGCCACCGCTCCAGGTCGTCGTGGGGCTCGGGCAACTGCATACTGGCCTTGACCATCGCTCCCAAGGCACCAACCTGCGGAAGGGTTTGGCCTTGCAACTGATTGATCATAGCCAATGGGCGATCGGCAGAAATAACGAGAAGCGGCACCTCACGGTAATAAGCCTCAGCCACGGCAGGCGCCAAATTGAGCAGGGCCGAACCGCTCGTGACACACACGGCCACAGGATGCTCAGACGCCAACGCCAATCCCAAGGCATAGAAGCCAGCTGAGCGCTCGTCGGTAGCAGCCACACAATACATGTCGGGGCACGAAGCAAAGTTGTGGGCCAACGGCGCGTTTCGGCTACCCGGACAGATCACCACGGTGGTGACGCCGTGAGCCACCATCAGCGAGGTCAGGATGTTAACGTTTATCTTGTCTGAGTACATAGTCTTCTCATTGCCTCCATTTTCATCATCGTCTCCTGCCATTCGCTCTCTTCGGAACTTTCGGCAAGAAGGCCGCCCCCAGCATAGAGCACGCAACGATGGGCGCTTAGCTCCATGCATCGCAACGACACGAAGAGGGCCGTCATGCCACCCACATTCCACGGGCCACAATAACCACTGTAATACCGGCGGTCGATGCTCTCGTTGGCAATGATAAATTCCATGGCCTCCTGCTTAGGCAGGCCACACACAGCGGGCGTGGGATGAAGTGCATCGACCAACTTACCCAAGCCATTGCCATCGGTCAGAGAATCGTCGAGCGTAAAGGAGAAGTCGCTACGCAGATGAACAAGGTTGCCTGCCTTCACGGTATAAGGTTCCGATATCTCAAGATCGGTGGCAAAAGTACTTAAAGCTTCTTCGATATAGTGGGCAACAAGCTGCTGCTCTTTCTTATTCTTCTCAGACCACTCGTATTGCTTTTTACCCTCCCATGCCATGGTGCCGGCCAAGGCCATGGTACGCCATTGATAACCGTCCAAGGCGAGCAATATCTCGGGAGTAGCCATAAGCCATGTGCCCGCCACCTCGCTGCAAACCAACGCTATCATCATACGGGGATAGCTACGGCAAGCCTCAGCAAACAGTTGCTCGGGACAGTAAAGCTCCGACGATGTGAAAGAAGCACAACGCGAGAGCACCAACTTAGAGAAATGGCCTTGGCAGATAGCCTCATGGAATCGGGCAAAATCGGAGGCGTATTGCTCACGTGAGCAGTGCTCATCCACAGCAACGCGTGATGGCATGGAAGCCATGGGAACAGGCACAGACTTGCCTTCGATAACGACTATGGGTGTGGAGGCTGACGTTTGAAAGGGTGCCATCACAAATCCGCAGACACCATCGAGCTCTTCGGCTGACGACAACAGATGGGTGGTATCGGCATCGATACGATAAGCCTGTTCGGCATAAGGCATCCTATACAAAACAAAATCGGTCTTCATAGGGTATGGGGACAATATTTATTTCGACTTCCCTGAGGTGTTGGGAGCCGACTGAGGTTTGATAATATAATTGGTGACGCTAACCGTAGAGATGAGCTCTTGGTTGGAGTTTCGAATATCCACCTGCCATGTGTGGAGGGTGCGGCCTTTGTGAAGCAAGGTGGCTGTGGCTTCCACCACATCGCCTTCCATCACCGCTTTCACATGCGATCCGCTGACATTGATACCAACACTGATCTTTCCGGGACAAAGGGCCAACGAACCCACACCAGCGATGTTCTCGGCAAGCGCCAACGATGCACCTCCGCTTAAGAAGCCGAAAGGTTGGCGATTGCGATGGTCGACCTTCATTCGAGCCTTACAGGTATTGGGCTCAGGAGTCGACAAAAATTCCATGCCAAGAGATTGCGACAGTCCGTCTTGGCTATCTATCAGTTTTAATACGCGCGATATATCCATCATTACATAGTAAAGATTAATAAATGCGAAGCAGATCTGATCTCTCTCATAAACGAAAGATCGGTCTACCGACAAAGAGTGGCTACTTGCATAATCACCACATATTGTTCCACAAAGATACACATTATTTTCATCATATAGCCATTATCTTCGAATTTATGTTTCAATGGGGCATGGAATAAGCATGAAATTGTTGGCATGTCCATGTAGCGGGGAGCGAAATGAGCGAAACTACGAGGAAGGGAGAGAATACTGGTTTCAGTAGGACGTGGGGAGAATCGAAAAAGCGGTTGCCCTTACGTTTGATTCAAACGATGGGACAACCGCCATTATATGTACTATCTGTTGGCAATGTTCACATACCGATGCTCAACACATCACGCATGGGTTTCGACAAAACAGATTGCGTATAGTGGGATTATTCTGTAGGAACGAGGAACTTATCGCCTGTGGTCTCGGCCAACTTCTTTTGGAAAGCCGCAGCTGATCCTACACGTTTCACTGTGGCGCCAAGGCCCTCCTTCGTGCGGAGGAATTTGCCATTCTGGTCGGGTTTCACAGCCATATCGTTGTACTTCACGATGAGATAGAAAGCCAACTCCTTCCAACGCTCGAGCATCTGCTGAGCCTTCGTGTTACTATAGGTGTTGAGATACTTCACAGCCTCTTCCTCGCTGGTTTTGCAGAGCTCTACGGCACGGGCCTCAACCTCTGCCTGCTGAGCGAAGTAGCTCTGGTCAAGGGAGTCGCGAACAGCCTTCAGACTGGGGAACATCAGTGAGTAACGGGGATAAACCATGTTGCTCACCCAGTTGCAAACCCAGTAGGCATTCTTCATAGAGAATGTCACAGCATCAGCACCAGGAGTGTCGTAACACTCGGGAGAAACCGTGTTGCCGCAATAGATCGGGGTATAAGCCACCATGTTGCCATCATCGTTGCCGAACCACAGGACACCACCTATCTGACGGGGAAGCCAAGAACGCATCTGCGATACGTATGAGAAGCCTGTCTGCTGGGTAGAGGTAGGACGCTCATTGAAATATTTCTTGCCGTTCACCTCGTAATACAATGGTGTGGGACGATATGGCATCTGCCATACGCCACCGCCGATATCGGTAGAATCGAGTGCCATCGGAGTGCCCTCATAGTGGTCGCGCATGGCGGCCTCTACGTCTTGAACCGACAGCTTCTTATCAGGGATGACCCACAAAGGCATGTCCTCAGCGTTCTTGTCCTTACCCAAAGCCCAAGGCAGGTAACGGTCCATTCCCTTCACGAAGCGATTGAAGAACGCCCATACACGAGCGTCGCAGATGCGTCGTCCGGCAAAGTCGGGGGCTGAGTAAACCATCTTCCATGAGAAGTCGGCATCCTTACCCGTAAACCATCCCTTATCGCGGGCAAACTTGATGACGTCCTTTGAATACATGACGTTCTTCTTGTCCTTCATGTTAAACTTGCCTATGCGGCTTTGGTTGGCATGACCAGAGATGGCGTTGTCGGGGATGCGCTGAGCTACCCATACCACGCCCTTCGAGCCGGGACCCTTGCCCAGCATCTCCATAATCCACGCCTCGTTGGGGTCGCAGATGGTGAACGACTCACCGCTTGAGCAATAGCCGTAGGTCTGAGCCAAGGTGGTCATGACCTTAATGGCCTCGCGAGCAGTCTTAGAGCGTTGCAAAGCGATGTGGATCAGTGAGCCATAGTCGATGATTCCCTGAGGGTCTACCATCTCCTCACGGCCGCCACAGGTTGTCTCACCAATGGTAACCTGATACTCGTTGATGTTGCCGTTGACCGTATAGGTAACGGGTGCCTCAGGGATTTGTCCGTGGTAGACGTGGGTGTCCCAGTCAACCACATCACGCATCTCGCCCTTCTTGTGTGTGCCAGCGGGGAAATGCTGCAGCCCGATGAACATACCATAGTCGTCGGCGGTGTACGTACAGATCACCGAGCCATCGACCGAAGCGTCCTTACCAACAATGAAGTTGGTGCAGGCCGAAGCGTAACTTGCGGCCAGGACCAGGGCTGAAAGAATAAAAAACTTTTTCATAAATTAGATATTAACAAGCTTTAAAACTCATGTCAAGACCCTTGACGCTGTGCGTAAGCGCACCAACGCTGATGAAATCAACGCCCTGCTCAGCATAACTACGAATGGTGTCGAAGGTGATTCCACCCGACGACTCCACCTCAAAACGATGATTGATAATGTCGACAGCCTTCTTTGTGTCGGCCACAGTGAAGTTGTCGAGCATGATACGGTTTACACCGCCCTTGTCGAGAACCTGCTGAAGCTCATCAAAATTGCGAACCTCAATCTCAATCTTAAGATCCAGTCCCTTCTCGTTAAGGTAGTGATGGCAACGGTCAATGGCATTCTCAATGCCACCGGCAAAGTCGACATGGTTGTCCTTGAGCAGGATCATGTCGAACAAACCGATGCGATGGTTCACACCACCACCAATCTTAACGGCCTGCTTCTCCAACATACGCATGCCCGGAGTGGTCTTACGTGTGTCGAGAACATGGGCTCCTGTGCCCTCAATCAGTTTCACATACTTGTTTGTCATGGTGGCAATGCCGCTCATGCGCTGCATGATGTTGAGCATCAAACGCTCTGTCTGAAGCAACGAGCGAACCTTACCCGACACCACAAACGCAATGTCGCCCTTCTTCACTTGCGCACCATCCTCCATGAAGACTTCCATCTGCATGGTGGGATCAAAGCGGTGAAACACCTCGCGGGCAACGTCAACACCCGCCAGGATTCCATCCTCCTTAATGAGCAGGTGACTTTTTCCCATGGCATCTTCAGGAATGCAGCACAAGGTTGTGTGATCTCCATCTCCTATATCCTCAGCGAATGCGAGGTCGATAAGAGCATCTTCAAGTTCGTTTACTGATAGCATATTATTCGGTTTTAATGTTTGATTATTCTTGATTAGACAGGGTTCAGCGCCCTACAGGACTGGTTCTGACGGCCCCTCAGTGTTGTTCCACTACATGTTTTACGGCCTATCAGGGATGTTTTTCATATTGTCAGCGCCCCATTAGAAGAAAGCAAACGCCCCTTGGAAGGAGTGCCAACGTCTCTTTTAGGGAGCTTCCGCTCGACTTCAGAGTCTTTGTCACATCTTCAGTCGAGATCATTAATCTTATCATTCCTCTGAAAATAACACCTTGATAGCGATGGTTACTTCATCGGTTTGATAACCTCCTTCACTATTTTCAGGCTCTTTCGTGGAGCCAGTTGTCGTTGGGGACGGGCACCATTATTAGCGGGCACCAAAGCACTCCTGTTCGAAGGAGGCACTGCGCCATTTTTAGTTGGTGGCGTAGCACCATTATTGGCTGGAGGTGTAGCATCCTTATCCATGGGCACAACCGTCTGCTTATTGGCTGGAACCGCAGAAATCTGTTCGGATGACTTGTTGACGGCGGGAGCTGGTTCCGCCGTCTTCTCTAACGACGACGGCGCAGTATTAGCCTGCGACTTGTTTCCCTCAGTCATACGATGGCATCTCAGAAGGTGGATTCGGTCGAAGCTCACCAGTCGCAAGGTGGTGGAAGAACTGTTCGCCTGATTGTTCTTATTAAGCAGGAAATAGCCTCTGATCTCCTTAACGCCAAGGCTATCGCCATCGGTCAGCACCACTTGCTGTTCGGACGACGATGAAACGTGCATCGTTCTTGAAACCACACTGTCGTTGGTAAACGTCAAGGCCATGCAAATGATGGCATCGCGCATGCCGTCTTGGAAGATGAAATTACTATGGGTCGTCAACACATAATCATCGCCCTTCTGCGCTTTCGCGTCAGGGCTATAATGGAACGACACAACGTTATAGGGCTCATTGGGAATCAAGACAACCGACTGGGCACCCTTCCAAATATCAATAGTGTCGCCCGAAGCCGTGTTAAAGGCATCGTTGTCTGTGTTGAGGCTCACCGATGAACCCATGGCCTGCGCGTCGTCTTCCATTCGCTGAGCGATCTTTTCATACATATCATGGAGTTGCGACGTATGGCGCATGTAATAAACCATCGACGAATCAAACTCAGCGCTGGTCACATCATACTTCTTGAACACCGCCGTGTGATAGGCGATGAGGTTCTGATTGCAGTCGCCTTCAGCCGAATAGGCCATGGCATCAGCCAAATGATAATCGTAAAGCAAATCCTCCATCACATCGGGTTGTATGATACCCGATGGAGCCGAGGGCTTGCACGAACTAACAGCCATGGCGAAAGCCATTACGACCAACCAAAATCCAAGTGTACGATGTGTATGATTTCTCATGCCTTAGGATCAATTTCTTGTTTATTATCCTTGTGGAAGGCCACACGGAACGTTGTCTCCATTTGCTCCAAATCTTTTCTACAGAACAAAAGAAGGCTAATTACTCCCACCGTAATGCAGGAGTCTGCAAAGTTGAAAACGGGCGAGAAAAAGATGAATTCATCACCACCCCACATAGGCATCCATGTAGGCCAAGTGCCGTGGAACAAGGGGAAGTAGAACATGTCGACCACTTTGCCCATCAAAACATCGGCATATCCAGTACCGAACGGCACCCAATAAGCCACATAAAAAGGCGACGAGGCACTGAAAACAAGGCCATAAAATATGGAATCGAAGATGTTACCAGCCGCTCCAGCCAAAACCATCGAAAGAAAAACGACGTAGCGCGTACGCCCCTTCTGCTTGACGGTTTGACAAATAAACCAACCTATGGCAGACACAGCAACAATGCGGAGCACACTCAGAAAAAGCTTGTTGATAAACGTCATACCCCAAGCCATTCCGTTGTTCTCCACAAATGTGATGTAGAACCAATCGGTAATGCGAATCGACTCACCCAATGTCATGGATGTCTTTACCTCGATCTTAATGACCTGATCGATGATCAGAATGGCCAGGATGATAATCCACGCCATTCTGCCATCGGTCATCCATTCGTGTTTCTTTACTTTGGCCATTTAGTGATTTCTTGAATTTTTGGAAGCAACGCTCAGCGTAGCGTGCGGCACAACGCGCAAGCGCTCCTTGGGAATCAACTCTCCCGTCAGTCGGTCGATGCCATACGTCTTGTTCTCGATGCGGACAAGTGCCGCCTCCAAACCCTGTATGAACTTCTGTTGACGCTGAGCCATCGAGATGAGTTGTTCTTTCTCCATGGCATCTGTACCTTCTTCCAAGATCTTGTAAGTGGGTGCGGTGTCACTATCCGAATTGCTATCGGCGTTCATCAATTGCCGCATCATCTCGTTGTAACTCTTTCGGGCTACCTCCAATTTCTCATTAATGATCTGGCGGAACTCCTGAAGTTCCTCATCAGAATAGCGTGTTTTTGTTTCCATAATGATTGATTAAAGATTAGGCATCTACGATTCTCCACCTTGATGAAAGGCAGAGAAACCTTCGATGGATGATAGAGGAACCTTATCGGCTCATCCAGCGAAAAAGACAACCTTGGTTGCTTTTTCCACTGGATGGCACTAAGGTTTGATTGTCGGGAGCGGCGTCTTAGGCCTTCTCCACCTTAATATTGATCTTGAATGTGTCGAAGTCGGTCTCCACACCATCATTGGGAGCCACCGTGATGGCATCAGCCAACACCTGACTCTTGATATAGTCGCCGAAGGAAGCGATGGCGGCGTCGGTCTCTTCGTTCGACTCCACGGTGACCTTCACGCGGTCGGTAATCTCGAGTCCACCCTCCTTACGCATATTCTGAATGCGGTTGATGAGCTCGCGAGCCATACCCTCGTTCTTCAACTCAGGGGTCAGCTCCACCTCCAGGGCCACAGTCAAGTTGCCCTCGTTAGACACCAACCATCCGGGCATGTCCTCAGAGATAATCTCCACATCGGCCACCTCGACGGTAACGGGCTGTCCCTCAACCTCAAAGCTGTACTGACCGTCGCGCTCAAACTTAGCAATCTCCTCTTGAGAGAGGCCACTCATTGTAGCGGCAACGCCCTTCATGAGCTTACCAAACTTCTTACCCATAACGCGGAAGTTGCACTTCACCTTCTTCACAAGGATATTCTGACCCTCCGCATAGGTCAAGGCTTTCACGTTAACCTCATTGATAATCAGATCCTTAACAGCCTCGATATGGTTCTTCTGAGCCTCATCGATCACAGGAATCATGATCTGAGCCAATGGCTGACGCACCTTGATGCTCACCTTACGGCGCAGGGCGAGAACCATTGAGGTAATCTTCTGAGCCATGGCCATGCGGGCCTCAAGGTCCTTATTGACCCAAGCCTCATCGGCCTGCGGGAAGCGATCCAAGTGTACCGACTCCAGTTCGCCCTTCAAATCCTTATAGAGCTGGTCAGCGAAGAACGGTGCAAAAGGTGCCAACAACTTGGAAACTGTCATCAAGCAGGTATAAAGCACACGATAAGCGGCAAGCTTGTCGGCGCTCATCTCCTTACCCCAGAAACGCTTACGGTTGAGGCGAACATACCAGTTGCTCAAGTCGTCGTTGACGAAAGCGTCGATCAGACGGCCGGCACGTGTAGGATCGAAGTTCTCAAGTTCCTTTGTTACACCCTTGACAAGCGTGTTGAGGCAAGAAAGAATCCAGCTATCCACCTCCGTCAACGCCTCCTTGCTATCGGCCAATGAGCCCTCTGCGGGGTTGAAACCGTCGACGTTGGCATAGAGCGCAAAGAAGCTATACGTATTATATAAGGTGCCAAAGAACTTACGACGACACTCATCAACGCCATTCGGGTCGAACTTCAGGTTGTCCCAGGGCTCTGAGTTGGTGAGCATATAGAAACGTACGGGGTCGGCACCGTACTTGTCGAGCATCTCGAATGGATTGGTCACGTTGCCCACGTGCTTACTCATCTTATTGCCCTTGGCGTCGAGCACCAGGCCCGAACTAATGACATTCTTAAAGGCCACAGAGTCGAAGACCATGGTAGCGATGGCATGAAGCGTGAAGAACCATCCTCGCGTCTGGTCAACACCCTCATTGATGAAGTCAGCGGGGAAGAAGGCAGGAGCCACAGCTGTGCCCTCGTACGTGCTATGTACCAATTGGTTGCGATATTCGTCCTCACTCAAGCCAGTGGCCTTCAAGCCCTCAGCGTTGATCTCACCCTCAAACGGATAGTGAAGCTGCGCATAAGGCATTGAGCCCGAATCGAACCACACGTCAATCAAATCGCTCTCGCGGTGCATGGGCTTACCGCTCTCACTTACCAAAACGATACGGTCGATATAGGGGCGGTGGAGGTCCACCTTATCATAGTTGGCCTGTGAGAAATCGTTGACCACGAAGCCGAGGTCCTTCAGCGGGTTGCTCTTCATGAAGCCCGCCTCGACCGACTTCTCGATCTCCGCATAGAGTTCCTCGATTGAGCCGATGCACTTCTCATTGCGATCCTCGTCGCGCCAGATAGGCAAGGGAGTTCCCCAGAAACGTGAGCGCGACAGGTTCCAGTCGTTAAGGTTCTCCAACCAGTTTCCGAAACGACCTGTTCCAGTGCTCTCCGGCTGCCAACGGATGGTCTTATTGTAAGCCACCATCTCCTGCTTCTTCGCCGTGTCGCGGATAAACCACGAGTCGAGCGGATAGTAAAGGATGGGCTTATCGGTGCGCCAGCTATGAGGATAGTTGTGCACCATCTTCTGGATCTTGAAAGCAGAACCCTCTTGCTTCATCTCCATTGAGATGATAATGTTGAGGTCTTCGGCCTTGGCCGAGGCCTTCTTGTCCCATACGCCCTCTGGGTTGAACTTAGGATCGTAGGCGTTCTTCACATAGTCGCCAGCATGGTGACCGTAAGCCTCCACGTCGACACAACGCTCCACGAAATTGGCGTCGAGGTCTTCGATCAGATAATACTTACCCTGCAGGTCGACCATAGGACGTGTCTCGCCCTTCTTCGAGATGAGGTATAGTGCGGGAATACCAGCGTCGTTACACACCTTGGCGTCGTCGGCACCGAATGTAGAAGCCGTGTGCACAATACCCGTACCATCCTCAGTGGTGACGTAATCGCCAGGGATGACGCGGAATGCTGCATCAGACATCTCCACAAATTGGTCGCGGCCATCGGCACCCTGGAACACCTTCTCAGGATGGGCGGCAGCGTATTCGTTGACGAAAGCATGGCTATACTGGCTCACCTTCTCGCAAGGTTTCACCCAAGGCATGAGCTGCTTGTAGTGGATACCCACCAGATCGGCACCCTTCATGCGGTCGACGATCTTCCAAGGACAATGCTTAGCTTCCTTGTCGTATGCAGGCAGCTCGCCCTCCTTCACCTCATGGTCGGCGTCGAGGTAAGCGCCCAGCAGGCTCTCGGCCATCACGGCTGTGATCGGCTCGCCCGTATAGGGATTGTAAGTCTGCACTGCCACATAGTCGATCTTCGGCCCTACGCACAGTGCCACGTTAGAAGGTAAGGTCCAAGGCGTGGTGGTCCAAGCCAGGAAATAAGGCTTACCCCACTTGGTCCACTCGGCCTTCGGCTCGGTGATGAGGAACTGAGCCGTAACGGTAGTGTCCTTCACATCCTGGTAGCAACCCGGCTGATTGAGCTCGTGTGAGCTAAGTCCCGTACCGTCAGAGGGCGAATAGGGCTGAATGGTGTAACCCTTGTAGAGCAGGCCCTTGTTGTAGAGCTGCTTGAGCAACCACCATAGGGTCTCTATATACTTGGTGTCGTATGTAATATAGGGGTTCTCGAGGTCGACGAAATAACCCATGCGTTGGGTCAGTTCGTCCCACTCCTTCGTGAACTTCATCACGTCTTGGTGGCAACGGTGGTTGTACTCTTCCACGGAAATCTTCTCGCCAATATCCTTCTTGGTGATATGCAGTTCTTTCTCCACATTGATTTCCACGGGCAGTCCGTGAGTATCCCAACCAGCCTTACGCTTCACTTGGAAGCCCTGCATGGTCTTATAGCGGTTGAAAGCGTCCTTGATGGAGCGTGCGAGAACATGGTGAATACCTGGGTGGCCATTGGCAGAGGGGGGACCCTCGAAGAATATGAACTTGGGGCATCCCTCACGTTCATCAATACTTTTGTGGAAGATATCGTTCTTCTCCCACTGCGCCAAGACCTCCTGGTTCGTCTTGGTCAAATCCAATCCACTATGTTCGGCAAATTTCTTAGCCATAATCTTTTCTAACTTTACCTTAATAAATAATTTGGCGCAAAGTTAACAAAAAAGTGTGGAACGGGGAAATTTTTCATTATTTCTTTTCACATACCATCCATCCCCAAGGCCGTTCAACTATCAAATCGTTATTTTTTAGTGCCCATAACTTTGTTAGTCGACGATAATTCCGTACATTTGCAAATAAAAAACGAACAAACAGATATGGGAAAGAATGAACTCTATGTGTTGATTGCCGTCTTCGTGCTACTCACCGTCATCATCGTTTGGTTTGGCGCAAAGTGCATCAACGATATTCGCAATCGGAAAAAACAACAAGAAAAGCGCCGTCAGGAGTGGCAGGCCAAGATCAGAGGCCAGCGCCAAGCCAACGGATAGCGTAGGGTCTGCGTTGTGTTTCGGAAGCCCATTTTTTCAATAAGGCCTACAGATATGGTAATAGACGCGATCAAATCAGCTCCCACTCTGGGGACGGAGAACACGCCTTGTTGTTCCTACACGATGATTAGCTCGAGGTAGACTGAATCTTCCTTACATTTCAAGCCACCAACGCCAACCCTTTGATAATATTATTCGAGGGTTGGCGTTGGTGGTTCTTATGTTTATTTACTTACCTGCGACTTTCAGTTTGATGGTGTTTTGAAGTTTGGCTTTCTTATCCTTCACCACAACGTCGATGTCGCCGATGGCGTTACCTGCCTGCACCGTGACTACCAGTTTGCCACTGAACAGGTGCATGTGGGGTTCGGTAAACACCTCAACCGATGTGGCGTCGCCATTACAGATGGCCTTGAACGTTCCAGCGCCACGCACCTCCACTTCGATGTAATCGGTGGCAGTGGGCAGCTCGGTGCCATTCTTATCCACCAGACTCACTGTGATATAGCTCAGATCAGCTCCATCGGCGTGGAGCGTGCTACGGTCAGCCTTCAGTTTGATGGCAGCAGCACGCCCGGCCGTCCTTACGGTCTGCTCGGCTGCGGGGCGTCCAGAAGCATCGTAGGCCACCACGCGCAACTCGCCCGGCTCATACTTCACATCATTCCACATAAGGCGATAACGCTTGGCGCGCTCGGCAGCCAATTCAGGCGTTGACACCAAGGGGCCATCCCCCCTCAGCGTTTTGTCCTTCTGTCGACGGCCTTGCGACTTTCCGTTCACAAAGAGTTCAGCCTCAGGGTAGTCGGTATAAACAAACACCGGGGTCACCTGACGCTCACGACCCGGCCAGGTCCAATGGGGCAACAAGTGGAGCGTGTGCTCCTGCGTGTTCCACACCGACCGATAAAGGTAATAGCGGTCTTTGGGCAATCCGGCTAAGTCGAGAATACCAAAGTAGCTGCTTCGACTCGGCCAATAGTTGTCGTATGGCGTGGGCTCGCCCAAATAGTCGTAGCCAGTCCACACAAACTGTCCGATGGTGTACGACTTGTCTTCCATCGCCATGAAGTCGACCTCTGGGAGGTTGCTCCACGAGCACCACTCGGTATCGTAGCCGTTCACCTGTCCATCGGCTTCCTCGGAAGCCACCTTGAAACGAACAGGGAACTTGTAAACGCCGCGCGAACTGACGGTAGAGGCCGTTTCGGAGCCTAACAGGAAACCCTTTGGCAACTGGCTGATGGCCCCATCATATTTGTGGACACGATAATTGAATCCTGTGATGTCCATCACCTGCGCGAACCCAGACTTCAGGGCAGCGTCTACACGGTCCATGCCTTGCGTAACGGGACGCGTCGAATCGTAGCGATGGCAGATGTCTTGCAAGCGACCAGCGATGTCGCGGCCTTCACGACTCCCCTGCTCGGGAATCTCGTTACCGATGGAATACATCACCAACGAAGGATGATTGCGGTTCGACAGCACCAGATGGGTGAGGTCGCGCTCGCTCCATTCGTCGAAATACTGTGCGTAACCGTTCTTGCATTTGGGATAGCGCCACATGTCGAAACTCTCGGCCATGACCATCATTCCCAACGAGTCGTACACCTCCATCTGCATCTGCGAGGGCAGGTTGTGGGAGGTTCGTATGGCATCAGCTCCCATGTCCTTCAACGCCTTGACCTGACGGATGAGCGCTGCCTTGTTGAGCGCCGCACCAAGCGGGCCCAGATCGTGGTGCAGACACACGCCCTTAAACTTGCGCGCCTGTCCGTTGAGTTCAAAGCCACGCTCCTTGCTGTAAGCGAGGGTTCGTATGCCCGTATTCATGTGGAAAGCGTCAACCACACGTCCGTTTTGGTAAAGCGTCACAGCAACGCGATAGAGATGCGGAGTCTCGGGCGACCAGAGACGGGGCTTGGCCACCGGAAGACTGATGTGCACACGTCCCTCCTGATCGAGCGATGCGTGTGCAGCCTGTTCCACCCATCCCTTAGGGTTAAGGAGCGACACTTCCACCGCCCAACCCTCTTGCCCCGTGGCGCCTTTCACCTGTGTGTCGAACGCCAGCGTGGCAGATGCCGAATCGGCCTTTTCTGTACGCAGGAAGGTGGCCCACGGGTCGATGCTCACCACCGGCATTGTCACCAGCTTCACCGGTCGGTACAGTCCTGCGCCAGGATACCAGCGACTGCTCTCTGGCTGATTGCGCAAACTGACAGCGAGGGTGTTGCTACCCGGGTGAAGAAAGGGCGTGATGTCGAGGCGGAACGGCGAATAGCCATAGGCCCAAAAGCCCGCTTTGCGACCATTGACATAGACCGTGGGCTCGGCCATGGCGCCATCGAACTCAAGCGTATAGCGCTGGCCCGACATATCACCTACGTTCAAGGATGTGGCATAATAGCCCTCGCCTATCCATGGAAGGGCTCCTGAGCGCCCTGATTTTTCCGTCTTCTCCTTCTCGCCATTCTGCACAATGGCCACCATCTGCAAGTCCCATTTCTTATCGAACGGTCCGCTAATGGCCCAGTCGTGGGGCACACTGACGGTTTGCCAATGGAGACTATCGCGTGAGAACTGCCACGTGTTGAGCGATTGTTCATGGCGGGTCTGGGCTTGAAGACTGATTGATGACAAAAGTAGTAGTCCACAAAGGGTAATAGGTTTCATAAGTAAAATGTCTTAATTTTGCTATTTCGATGTTGCAAAGATAATAAAAAATAGTAACTATTCAGCGAAAGGGCATGGCGGGGTATCAAGCCTCAAATAAGGC
>NZ_JAXVAE010000144.1:0-18288 GCF_037460745.1 Hallella sp.
GCAGTATATTTCAATTATGGATTAAGGGTGCAGCGCTACCGCTGAATAGTTACCTTAAACACTTTCACCATATCCTTGTCGCCACCCACAAGTTGGCTGCATCTGTTCAACATTCCGGTGTCTGAGAAACCGCATTTCTCCATGACTCTTCCCGATGCAGGATTTCCGGTGAAGTCGTCTGCCCAGATATTTTCGAAATGCTTCTCGTTGATGCAGTAGTCGAGCATCTGTTTCAAGGCTTCGGTGCAGATCCCTCTGTTCCAGTAAGTTTTCCCTACCCAGTAGCCCACCTCACAGTCGTTTTCTCCGATAGGGATGTTGCTGGTTTCATGGGTGTAGTAGCCGACGCAGCCGATAGCCTCGCCAATTAAGCAACTTTTAGCTGTTGCTCGGGTAGAGAAATCCAAAAGCACTTAAATATGCGCCCAAAACAGGGAATAGCGTAGAAACGTGGGACACATATGGTCTCAGAAACTGTGCGGACAGTAAAGGCAAGAAGCCTTTTACTGACTTCTTGCCTGATAGAGGGTCTTCGTAATGGTGTAAACGAAAGGTTATTTCACTACAAATTTCTTTCCGTTGCGAACATAGATGCCGGGTTGCAGCGATTTGACGCTTGTGCCCAGACGCTGACCATTGATGCTGTAGACTACACCGTCGGTAGTGGCATGGTCCGTTGATACTTCGCGGATGCCTGTGGCGTAGCTGCTGATGAAATCGAAGGTGATCACGCCGTTCTCCTCTGCAATGTTGGCCAAGGCTTTGTCTACCTTGTGGAACGTGCTATTGGTGGCCGACTTGGGATTTGTGCCAGCATACCAATAGAAGTTGGGGAGGTTCATGTTGTCGTTGAGGGCCGTAACGTTGCTGGTTCCGGGATAGGGATCGCCCTTATGGCTCTCTAAATATTTGTTGCTGTTGGCCTTGATATACGATGACAGGCATTCGCCATCGGCTGGCACAACGGCCATACCTGGCTTCCCGGCTTCGTTGTTGAGCTTGGTGTTGATGTAGATGTTGGTGTTGCCCACCTCGTTGACATGGTAAACCAGCAGGCCGTGGCCAGGCAGCGACCGGTTCCAGCCTTGCTTCTGGATGTTCTCCAAGAGGAAATACTCCAAGGGCTCCTCGTCGTTTTGAATCTTATAGACTACGCCGCCCTGCTCCGTTGTCTTGTCCATTTGGATGCCCGTAGCGCTTTCTCTGAGCGTCTGTGTGGTTACGGGCCACTCCATCTGCGTCTTTTCCCATGCGGTGTAGGCCGTGGGGCGATAGCCGTTGCTAACATATTCGCCACCGTCCATCAAGTCCCAGTACTCCATCTCCTGGTTGTTAACACGGGCTGAGGTGGTGGTGGGGTAGATATCGGGCAGGCCAAGTGCGTGTGAGAACTCGTGGCAGGTAACGCCTACGCCAGTAATCATCAGGGTGGGGTCGGTGTTGCTCACGGCGATGGGCGACAATTCGCTGGCCATGCTGTACCAGTTGAGCTTCAGGCCCTTGAACGTGCCATTGGCTGCGCCAGTCTTAGCCCAAACGGTGTTGGCGCCGCCGCCATAATTCTGACCGATGCCAGCGTAGATGATGTAAACACAGTCGATGAGGTTGTCGCCGTCGTTATCGTAGACTGATGCGTCGGCCACAGAGTCGACAATCAGGCTGAGGGCGTCGTTGACAAGATCGATCGATTTCTCACCCGATGACGAGCTCTCAGGGCTCTTGCCATAGTATTCCATGGCCTTGGGAAGGGTGACGGGGCCGTAAATGTCGAACTTGGGACGGAACAGTCCACCGCTCATGTCATGGAAATATTGGCTCACACTGCCGTGGTTGCGGTAGTTGCCGTTGCCCAGGTCGTCGAGCGTTCCTTCTTGGTTGAAGAATTGTTGGAACGCTTTCTTAGGCTGTTTGACGGTGATGGCCGAGTCGGCAAAGTTGACGAGGATGGTAAGGATACGTGGTGAGCCCTTGTGGGGCACGTAGTTGGGTGATGGCTTGCCCAACACCTTGTGGGTGCTCTTCTCGATGGGCACGAGGTCGTGCTTGCCGAAGCGCATGCCGACTGTTCCTTCCTCGTCAAAGACAGGGGCGGGAACCTTGTTGCCCCAACGGTCGGTTACCGTGTTTTGAGACCAGGCGAAAGCGCTGGTTAAGCACAGAGCAGTAGTGAGTATAAACTTCTTCATAATGGTTTCGTTTCTGTTATTTGTCTTTCGTTCGTTGATCAAAATAATATTGTCCTTTGTGTTGTGTGCGTCGACCGTACTCGATGGCATGGTGCGGACAGTGGTGGTAGCAGGCAAAACAGGTGAGGCATGAGCCGTCGTGCCGCCATTGGGGCGTACTTCCGGGACCGCCAATGATGTCGTGGACAGGACATACTGAGGCGCAAATGCCACACGCCACGCAACGCTCGGAATCGACATGGAAGGGGCGGTCGGTAATGAGTCGGTGGGTGAAATAGCCGCCAATGATGCGTGAGTTGATGCGGGGCCAATGACCTCGGTGCAGTTGGCGTACTCCTTTCTCACGTTTCGCGATGATGGGTTCGTAGGATTGGAGCAATGCGGCGGCCTCGTCTTTCTTGGCCTTTTCCTTCGCCTCCGTGTCAACATCCATGAAGGGTAAGCCAACATACGACTCGGGCATGATGAGCGAGAAGGCTGAATCGAGATGGATTCCCACTTCGCTCAAGTCCTTTTCGAGTATCTCAATCGTCTCGCCGATGTTGTCGCCGGCTGTGCAGAGGGCATAAACGTAATGCCCCTCTGCCCTTAAGCGAAGTCTTGAAACGAAGTCGCGCACCAATTTGGGCGGGCGCCAACCATGAACGGGAAAGCAGAACCCGATGCGTTCGCCTTCCTTTAGGTCAGGGGAGAACGTGCCGGTGGGGTGGTCGGGGATGAAGACAAGCTCCTCTTGGGTGGCCTCGCTAAGATACTGGGCTGCCCAACGTGTGTTGCCTGTGCCTGAGAAATAGAATATCATGTTTGCAAAATTATGAAAAAAAAGGCACAAAACAAGTCTGTCGGTCAATAAAAGACGTGTTGACAGCTTATTGTGTGCCTTTTCCGTTTATTTGGTCGCAGCATCCTTGTATCATGTTGCGGATTTGCGCTATGCGCGCTTTTTTATTGGTGGTGTATTGAGTGTAATAGAACCATGCGCTCTGTAGGTTGTCGAGAGCGTCGATCCATTGGTTGCGAAAAGTGTGTATGAGTCCTATCTTGTAGTAGGCGTCGCCTTTCTCGTTGTTGTGGCAGACGGTGAGCATCTGTTGGTAATTGGGCAGGGCCTTGTCGTATTCCTTTAGGTTGAAAAGGCTTTCCGCATTGGCGAAGTAGTAGAATGAGCGCTCCTGGGGCGCGAATTTCTCCAACTTCGGAATGGCTTTGCTGAGACATTCCGTGGCGTGCTCGTAGTCCCACTCATAGTAATAGCACACGCCGAGGTAGGCCTGAAACCGTGGGTTGAGCCGATAATGCAGGTTTAGGTCCTGAAGGATAAGCATCGACTCGTGGTATTTTCCGTTTTGGAAATAATCGATGGCCATCCCCAACCGTTCGCTGTCCGTTGGTTGTGCCCATGCCCTGACGTTTCCCGTCATGGGAAAGACAAGGAACATAAGCACCGTACTGATTGTGCGGAGGTAGCGGACGGGTAGGGATGTCTTGCCTAACGTGTGATGACGAAGGATCATTCAGTGTAGAAGTTGATGAGGTCACGCAGTGCCTTTTGGCAGGCAGGGCAGAACTCCGGGATCTCGTTGGTGCGCATGCGGCAGTCGTTGCAGGCGCGGTAAACGCCCTTCATCTTATAGCCGCCGCCTTCTACGAGGCCAACGCCGGGCTTCTTGCCAATCATTTCTTCCCATTTGCCCTTGAAGTTTACCTTCGTGGTGATGTTCTTCTCCCAAGGCTCTACATCGAGAGGATACATGTTGACCTCTTCGTTTTCGTAAGCGTACTCATCTGCCAGACCGGCGAAACTGTGTCCGAACTCATGCACAACGACGGGTTTCGACCACTTGTTGTGGATGGTGGAGAGAAGGTATGAATTGAGGATGCCACCGCCGCCATAGCGCTCGGAGTTGACCAACACGAGGATGTGCTCATAGGGAGTGCCGGCCAGTAGGTCGTGCATGTCCTTCAGGTTAGAGGTCGTGAGGTAACGCTCGCTGTAGTTGGTGTCCCAGTGTGAGTGCAGGGCAGTGTTCTTCCAGATGCCCTTTCCAGGCTCGCTGGCACCGCTATCTTTTGACGGCGACTTCACGGCAACGATGTGGAAGCGGTCTCTCATACCCTTGAAAGGCTCGTGTGCGAACAGGGCTTCCATGGCCATTTTTACATCTTGGATGAAGGTGCCCATCTCCTCGGGACGGTAACCTTCGGCAAGATAGGCCAGGTGGATGCAGTTGTTAGTGTCTTTCGCCTGTTGAATAGTCTCGAACGGGGTGACGTCGCGATAGCCTATCTGGCGGATGAGGATGTCGGTGGGCACCACTTGGTGCGTGAGCTTTGAAGTGATTTCGCGGCGGTTGTTGCGTAGGTCGAGCGTGATGTCGACGGTGTCCTTGGGCATTGGCACGAGGAACACGTTCTCAAACGAACGCTCGGTGGTCAAAGCCTCGGGTTCTTCCTGCCACTCTTGAAATAGAGTGGAGAAGGAATTGCGGTAGATGATACGCTGGGTCTTATGGTCGCGAACGGTGATTTGCCCGTTGCCCTCAACGGGAACCTCAGCAAGGCGCTTGCGCTTGCCATACCAACGAGGCTCAACACAGAGTTGGTCGAGCGCAATGTGCTGCGTGTTATGGGTACCCGAGAAAATGTAGTCGATACGAAGTGTCTTGTCTTGGAAATACTGACTGAAGTCCTGTGCTGTGCTGCTGATGCAACACAACACGGCAAACGCTGCTGTTAAGAGTGTTTTTTTCATAATGAGTTAGATTAATAAACCTTTAGTACTTCACCGACACGGATCTGGTGGTCGGGTGAGAGATGATTTTTCTTGTATAGGTATTTTACACGCATGCCGTAGTATTGCGAAATCATATACATGTTTTCGCCAGCCTTAACGACGTGTGGACGGTTTTTGTATTGCTTGGGAGCGCGACGGCGTTTTTTCTTCAGATAAACGATTTCACCTGCATGCAGCACATCCTTACGGCTGCGCTCGTTGTAGGAAGCCAGTCGGCGATAGCTGAGCTCGGTCTCTTTCGCTATCGACTTGAAGGTGTCGCCTTCGCGCGCCACAATGTAATAGTTCTTATTGAAGATATGGATGGGGTGTAGCCCCGCATTGGTGTCGGCGGGGCGGTCGTTGCCTGCGCGCTGGGCCATGAACCTGTCGTAGCTATGCGCCTTGTCGTATTCCTTTAGGTTGAAAAGGCTTTCCGCATTGGCGAAGTAGTAGAATGAGCGCTCCTGGGGCGCGAATTTCTCCAACTTCGGAATGGCTTTGCTGAGACATTCCGTGGCGTGCTCGTAGTCCCACTCATAGTAATAGCACACGCCGAGGTAGGCCTGAAACCGTGGGTTGAGCCGATAATGCAGGTTTAGGTCCTGAAGGATAAGCATCGACTCGTGGTATTTTCCGTTTTGGAAATAATCGATGGCCATCCCCAACCGTTCGCTGTCCGTTGGTTGTGCCCATGCCCTGACGTTTCCCGTCATGGGAAAGACAAGGAACATAAGCACCGTACTGATTGTGCGGAGGTAGCGGACGGGTAGGGATGTCTTGCCTAACGTGTGATGACGAAGGATCATTCAGTGTAGAAGTTGATGAGGTCACGCAGTGCCTTTTGGCAGGCAGGGCAGAACTCCGGGATCTCGTTGGTGCGCATGCGGCAGTCGTTGCAGGCGCGGTAAACGCCCTTCATCTTATAGCCGCCGCCTTCTACGAGGCCAACGCCGGGCTTCTTGCCAATCATTTCTTCCCATTTGCCCTTGAAGTTTACCTTCGTGGTGATGTTCTTCTCCCAAGGCTCTACATCGAGAGGATACATGTTGACCTCTTCGTTTTCGTAAGCGTACTCATCTGCCAGACCGGCGAAACTGTGTCCGAACTCATGCACAACGACGGGTTTCGACCACTTGTTGTGGATGGTGGAGAGAAGGTATGAATTGAGGATGCCACCGCCGCCATAGCGCTCGGAGTTGACCAACACGAGGATGTGCTCATAGGGAGTGCCGGCCAGTAGGTCGTGCATGTCCTTCAGGTTAGAGGTCGTGAGGTAACGCTCGCTGTAGTTGGTGTCCCAGTGTGAGTGCAGGGCAGTGTTCTTCCAGATGCCCTTTCCAGGCTCGCTGGCACCGCTATCTTTTGACGGCGACTTCACGGCAACGATGTGGAAGCGGTCTCTCATACCCTTGAAAGGCTCGTGTGCGAACAGGGCTTCCATGGCCATTTTTACATCTTGGATGAAGGTGCCCATCTCCTCGGGACGGTAACCTTCGGCAAGATAGGCCAGGTGGATGCAGTTGTTAGTGTCTTTCGCCTGTTGAATAGTCTCGAACGGGGTGACGTCGCGATAGCCTATCTGGCGGATGAGGATGTCGGTGGGCACCACTTGGTGCGTGAGCTTTGAAGTGATTTCGCGGCGGTTGTTGCGTAGGTCGAGCGTGATGTCGACGGTGTCCTTGGGCATTGGCACGAGGAACACGTTCTCAAACGAACGCTCGGTGGTCAAAGCCTCGGGTTCTTCCTGCCACTCTTGAAATAGAGTGGAGAAGGAATTGCGGTAGATGATACGCTGGGTCTTATGGTCGCGAACGGTGATTTGCCCGTTGCCCTCAACGGGAACCTCAGCAAGGCGCTTGCGCTTGCCATACCAACGAGGCTCAACACAGAGTTGGTCGAGCGCAATGTGCTGCGTGTTATGGGTACCCGAGAAAATGTAGTCGATACGAAGTGTCTTGTCTTGGAAATACTGACTGAAGTCCTGTGCTGTGCTGCTGATGCAACACAACACGGCAAACGCTGCTGTTAAGAGTGTTTTTTTCATAATGAGTTAGATTAATAAACCTTTAGTACTTCACCGACACGGATCTGGTGGTCGGGTGAGAGATGATTTTTCTTGTATAGGTATTTTACACGCATGCCGTAGTATTGCGAAATCATATACATGTTTTCGCCAGCCTTAACGACGTGTGGACGGTTTTTGTATTGCTTGGGAGCGCGACGGCGTTTTTTCTTCAGATAAACGATTTCACCTGCATGCAGCACATCCTTACGGCTGCGCTCGTTGTAGGAAGCCAGTCGGCGATAGCTGAGCTCGGTCTCTTTCGCTATCGACTTGAAGGTGTCGCCTTCGCGCGCCACAATGTAATAGTTCTTATTGAAGATATGGATGGGGTGTAGCCCCGCATTGGTGTCGGCGGGGCGGTCGTTGCCTGCGCGCTGGGCCATGAACCTGTCGTAGCTATGCGCCTTGTCGTATTGCCACAACTTATAGAGGTCGATGAGGTCGATAAGCTTCTTCGCATAGTGGGGGTTTGTGGCGTATCCGCATGCCTTGAGGCCATTGGCCCAACCGCGATAGTCGGTCGGTTTCAGTTGGAACAAGCGGGCGTAGCGTGTGTTGTGGGCTAGGAACTTGCTGTGATCTTCGTAGCTTTGGCGTGGATTGTCATAGGCTCGAAAACACTCGTTGGCAGCGTCGTCGTCTTTGTTCATTGTGCGGCCTGTCCACCCATGACACTTGATGCCAAAGTGGTTGTTGCCGCGTGTGGATAGATCGCTCCTTCCTGCGCCACTCTCAAAAAGGCCTTGGGCTAAGGTGATGCTGGCAGGAATGCGATATTTAAGCATCTGCTCGATGGCGAGATCCTTGTATTGATCGATGTATGTTTGGTATTGCTGGTTCCATTTCATTTGCGCCTGTGCAGCGATGGAGGCGCAAAGCATGAGGAGACAGCTAAATAGTTGTCTGAAACGAGGCATGTGAGTTGTTAACTTTACATTTAATGCAAAGTTAATAAAAAAAGCCTATAGTCAAGGATTATAGGCTTTTTTTAACGTTTTGAGGTGACGAAAGGTTGGCTTAGTGGCTTGCGGCGTTGAGAAGAATCTCAGACAACGTTGGGTGAATGTGCACAATTTCAGCCAAACGATCGGCGGTTGCATCAAAGTTCATTAGTGTTGCCACCTCCTGAACCATCCATGAAGCCTCTTGTCCTAAGGCATGGCAACCGATCAGTTTTCCCTGGTCGTCGCATACCAACTTAAGTAATCCGTCGGTAGCCTCAGAGGCTTGTGCACGGCCATTGGCACGATAGAGTGATTTGCGTACAGCGCATGCTATGCCCATTTCTTTGCACTTGTCCTCGGTAAGTCCCACAGAAGCAATTTCTGGGTGAGTGAAGACGGCAGCAGGCATGATGTTGAGGCGAATGTTGTCGGTTTTTCCTAAGATGTGGTTGATGGCATGGAAACCTTGGAATGTGGCTGCGTGTGCAAGCATCTGGCGACCGTTGACATCGCCAATGGCGTAGATGTGGGGCACAGTGGTCTGCATGTTGTCGTCGACCTCGATACCTCTTCTTCCCACTTCGATGCTTGTGTTCTCAAGCCCTAAGCCCTCTACATTGGCTTGGCGACCTGTAGCCACCAAGATGCAGTCGGCCTCGATGGTTTCTGAAGTTCCCTTCTTCACGTTTTGGTAGGTAACCTTGTCGCCATCCACTTGCTGAAGTCCGCATCCGAGATTGAACACAATACCCTGCTTCTCCATCGACTTACGCAAGCGACGAGCAAGCTCTTGGTCCATGGTGGGGAGGCATTCCTTCATGAATTCGATGATGGTGACTTTGCTACCAAATGCCCGAAAGACGGAGGCCATTTCCAAACCAATCACGCCTGCGCCAACAATGCAAAGATGCTGGGGCGGAGTAGAAAGGTTGAGCAGTTCCTCTGACGTGACCACACGTGGGTTGGCGCGAATCTCGTCGGGGCTCAATCCAGATACGGGAGGCATCTTGGCTTTTGAGCCTGTGGCTATGAGGATATCCTTTGCTTTGACAGTTTCTTCGCCCACAGCTACGGTGTTGGCGTCCACAAGGGATGCGTGTCCGTGCAGGAAGGTGATAGAAGGTTGGCCGAGAAGAGCTTCGATACCTTTCCGCAATCCATCAATAACCTGATTCTTGCGGTCGATGGCGGCTGCCAAACGCATTGCGCCCTCATTGGGAACGGCAACAGCTTTTTCCGCGTCGTGAATCAACGCCTTTGTGGGAATGCATCCGCAGTTGAGGCAAGTGCCACCTGCGAAGGCTTCTTCAGCGATAACCACTTGCAGGCCATGCTTGGCTGCAAAGGCAGCGGCCTCGTATCCACCGGGGCCACTGCCAATGATGATGAGATCAGTTTGTATCATGAACTCGATTGCTTATGGGTTCTCGGGGTATGTCAGAACAGGATTCTTAGCTGCGAGCACATCGTCTACGCGCCTGATAGGAGCGTTGTGGGGAGCAGTCTTCACCAACTCGGGATCTGTCTTGGCCTCCTCGGCAATCTTGCGTAACACAGCAACGAATCCGTCGATGCTCTCCAGACTCTCCGACTCAGTAGGCTCAATCATCATGGACTCGTGGAACAGAAGTGGGAAGTAGATCGTAGGAGCATGGTAGCCGTAGTCGAGCAGGCGCTTGGCCACGTCCATCGTTGTAACACCTGTAGACTTGTCGGTCAAGCCATTGAACACAAACTCGTGCTTGCTCAGGCCCTTGATGGGAAGTTCGTAAACATCCTGCAACTTTGCCTTGATATAGCTGGCATTGAGCGTTGCGGTAGGACCAACCTTCTTAATGTACTCGTAACCGAGGCTGAGGATGTAGGCCCAAGCGCGCATCTCCACGAGGAAGTTGCCCTGATAGGGGTTGACTGTCGGGAAGAATGGCTCCAACTCCTTACGGCACCCCACAGGGCCGCTGCCAGGTCCGCCACCACCGTGAGGTGTGGAGAAGGTCTTGTGCAGGTTCAGGTGAATCACATCGAAGCCCATGTCGCCCGGACGGCATACGCCGAGAAGCGGGTTAAGGTTAGCTCCGTCGTAATACATCAGACCGCCACATTTGTGAACCATCTCCACGATCTTGGTGATGTTGTGCTCGAAGATGCCCAATGTGTTGGGGTTGGTCATCATCATGGCTGCAACCGTGTCGTCGAGCTTGGTTGCCAAGTCGTCGACGTCGACGGTACCGTCTTCCTTACTCTTGACCTCAACAACATCGAGGCCACACACCGCTGCCGAAGCAGGGTTGGTGCCATGGGCTGAGTCGGGGACGAGAACCTTTGTTCGCTTGAAATCGCCGCGGCTCTCATGGTAACCTCTGATAATCATCAGGCCCGTGAGCTCACCGTGAGCACCAGCGCATGGCTTCAGGGTGACGGCACCCATACCTGTAATCTCACACAGCATCTTCTTGAGCTCATCAGCGAGAGCTTGTGCTCCTGCCACCGTAGAAGCTGGCTGAAGCGGGTGCAGGTTGACGAATGCGGGATGGTTGGCTGCCTCCTCGTTGATCTTGGGGTTGTACTTCATCGTGCATGAGCCTAATGGGTAGAGGCCGTTGTCCACGCCGAAGTTGTTGCCGCTATGATTGGTGTAATGTCTGACCACAGTCATCTCGTCGCACTCGGGCAGGGCAGGTGCTTTGGTGCGGCTTACGTCTTTGCGTAATTCGTGATGGGGGAACTGGTTTTTAGGAAGATGGTAACCAACTCGCCCTGGACTGCTCAACTCAAAGATGAGACGGTCGTATAATTTGTTGTTCATGGATTGTTTCGTTTAATGGGTAAGGGCGTTTAGGAAATCAAAGCAACCAGTTGGTCTATTTCTTCCTTGGTGCGCTGCTCGGTGACGGCGAACATGACGGTGTCGTCGGAGATGGCTACGCCGCCCATGAAACCGTTCTCGACCCACTTCTCTTGGAGAGCCGCGAGGTCGCCATCATACTTGACGCAGAACTCGTTGAGGAATTCCTGGCCAGGAAAGGCATCGCAGAAGTGTCCGGTAGCGATCAGTTGGTCGTGCAGATAGTGGGCTCCATCGCATCCCATCTGTGTGGCTTCCTTCAGACCTTGCGGTCCCATGAGCGACATGTAGATGGTGACCCAAAGAGCCATGAGACCCTGGTTAGAGCAGATGTTGGATGTAGCGCGCTGTCTTCTGATGTGTTGCTCGCGTGCCTGAAGTGTCAATACGAACGCACGTTTGCCGTCTTGGTCGACAGTCTGACCGACGATACGTCCCGGCATTTTGCGCATGTGCTTCTCTGTAGTACACATGTAACCGATGTAAGGACCTCCCCATGACAAAGGAATGCCCAATGATTGACCCTCGCCAACGGCGATGTCGGCACCCCATTCTCCTGGAGTCTTCAGCATAGATAGGTCGGCTGCTACGCTATTGATAATGAGCAAGGCTTTTGCTGCATGGCAACGATCGGCCACGCCAGTATAATCCTCTACGATACCGTAGCGGTTAGGCTGTTGTACGATGAGGCCAGCCACTCCACCTTGAGCCAATGTCTCGTCGAGCGCCGAGAAGTCGGTTGCGCCATTGACTGTGGGTAACGACAGCAACTCGATGCCATGGAAGTGTGCGTATGTCTTTACCACCTCTTTCACCTTGGGATCGATTCCGTCGCTGAGAATGACCTTGTTGGTCTTCTTGGTCGATGCTACCGCCATAAGTGCAGCCTCGGCTGTTGCAGTAGAGCCGTCGTACATGTTGGCGTTGGAGATATCCATGCCAGTGAGTCGAGCCATCATGGTCTGATACTCGAAGATATAGTGCAGAGTGCCTTGTGATATTTCGGCCTGATAGGGAGTGTAGCTCGTCAAGAATTCCGAGCGCTCCACGATCTGCGGGATAACAGCGGGCGTATAGTGGTCGTATGCGCCTGCTCCTGCAAAACATACCAATTGCTTGTTGAGCTTGCCGAATTCGGCGAGCTTCCTACGAATCTCTATTTCGCTTTGCGATGACGGCAGGTCATAGTCTTTCTTGAGCCGCACGTTATCGGGCACGTCTTTATAGAGATCGTCTACCGATTCAATTCCAATGACATCAAGCATGTGCTTGATGTCATCGGATGTTTGTGGGAAAAAGGGATGCATTTACTGATTCTTTGAGTTGTAAGTATCCTCGTCCATGAGGCTCTCAAGCTCCGAAGGATCGGAAAGCTTAACCTTAATGATCCAGTTCTCGTTGGCGTCCTGGTTGATGAGCTCGGGGCTGTCCTCCAAACTTTCGTTCACCTCAACCACTGTGCCGCTTACGGGTGACAGCAGGTCGCTTGCGGCCTTCACGCTCTCTACGGCGCCGAAGACCTCACCAACTTCTACATCGTCGTCCACGTCGGGCATGTCCACATAGACGATGTTGCCCAACTGCTTTTGTGCGTAGTCGCTGATTCCAACGTATCCAAATTCTCCTTCTACACGAACGTACTCGTGTGACTCGCTAAAATAGGTCATGATTCTTCTTGTGTGTTAATGGTTATTGTTATTATTATTATTATTATGTCTTGTGGTTTTCCCGTCCTGTTGTAGGCGGTATGGGCTTATTTCTTGTAATGCTTGTCGTAGAACTTCTTCTTGACGATTGTTGCGGGGAAGGTCTTCTTGCGGATTTGCACCTCCACGCGGTCGCCCAACTTCAATGAAGAGTCAACCAATGCCACGGCACAGCTCTGGTCGACAGAGATAAGGCGATAGCCTGTGGTGACCTCACCAACCTCTACGCCATCTTTCAGCACCTTATATCCGTGGCGAGGCACGGCGCGGTCGTCGAGCATGAGACCTCTGAGGCGTCGAGCCACACCCTCGGTCTTCTGCTTCAGCAGAGCCTCCTTGCCGATGAACTCGGGCTTGTCGAACTTGCAGAACATGCTAAATCCAGCCATGACGGGTGAAATGTCTTGTGACAGTTCGTCGCCGTAGAGAGGGAGACCCACCTCGAAGCGGAGTGTGTCGCGGCAACCCAGTCCGCATGGTTTGCAACGACCGCTTTCCATGAGCTTGTCCCATTGGTTAACGATATACTCGTGGCTTCCGTAAATCTCAAAGCCATCCTCGCCTGTGTAACCCGTGCGGCTGACGATAACTTCCACGCCATCCACATTGAGGGTCTTAGCTGTATAGAACACCAAGTCCTTGCAGGGTATTTGCAGCACTTCCTCCATGACGGTTTCAGCCTCAGGACCTTGCACGGCCAACTGGCCGTAACGCTCTGAGCAATGGTCGATGTTGACGTTGAATCCCTCAGCGCTCGTCATGATCCACTCCATGTCTTTGTCGATGTTGGCAGCGTTGATGACGAGGAAATACAGTTGCTCGCCCATCTTGTAGACCAACAAGTCATCGACGGTGCCACCGTCAGGGTAGCACATCATGCCGTAGAAGATTTGGCCAATGGGGGCTCCAGTTACATCGTTTGTGAAGATATGGTTGACGAAGCGCTCTGCGTCCTCACCAGAGATGAATGTCTCACCCATGTGGGATACATCGAATACACCGCAATGCTGGCGCACGGTGTTGTGCTCCTCGATAATAGATGAGTACTGGATAGGCATATCAAAGCCTCCAAAAGGTTGCATGAGTGCGCCCAATGCTACGTGGCGATCGTAAAGGCAAGTTCGTTTGTTCATAGATATTTATTTATGGTTGTTAATTTAATGTCGTAGTAGTTGACTGTACGGGTGGTAGGGATTAGAGGTGCTTACAACTATTTTCCGTAGATGAAACTTGGCTCGAGATATTCTTTTTCGATCTCTTTGATTCCCTCGATGTCTTTCTCGTTGAGGCTGACTGATGATGTGCAGATTGTAGCGCGCAGCTTTTTCTTCATCTCCTCCAACGACAGTGGTGTGAAATTCTTAAGCAGCGTGATGCGTTGACGCACGCTTTGCACACCATTGCGACTCAGTTTCTGTTTACTGGGTGTGATGGCGTTGGTCATGTTCTCCATGTTGGTGTCGTAAAGGAGCGTGCCGTGAGCGATGACGCGGTCGGTCATGTGCAGGATGGCATTGCCCGAAATCTTTTGCCCGTTCAACATGATGTCGTTGTGGTCGTTGCGTTCAGCGGGAATTCCAATGGCGTTGAACGATCGTGTCAACATCTCCATGTAGTATGCGAAGCAGTTGTCGACGCTCTCCTCGCCAGTGATGTATGAAAGCATTACGTTTCCCATGTCGGCGTAGACGCACCCGCCACCGCTTTTCCTGCGGTAGAACTGAATGTTGTGCGATTTGCAGTATTCGATGTTCACCTCGTCCTCGATGACTTGGTTACGACCGAATATGACGGTCGGATTGACCTGCCACATGAAGAAGCAGTCCTCTCCCTTGTAGATATTTCTAGCTACATATTCCTCCATGGCCAAATAGAAAGGCAGGCGCATGGTGCCTTTTGTGTCTATGTCGACGTAGATCATGGTTAATACTTCGTATTAGGTTTAATAATTCCGTGCAAATATACATATTATAATCATACGTTCCAAACTTTTTCAGTTAAAAAAACGTTCTATTATAAAATGGCTTTGAGGGGGATGCGGAATCACTTTTCTACCCAAAGAGTTTTGCTTCATTGGTAGCGTTGTTGTGCTCGTTACCGGAGGGAGTTGACCTTTTGAAATCAAGTTTGTTTTGTTGGGATTCTTCCTTGAAAATGGGACGTTTTCATAAAGCCTAATGGGCGAAGCAATACTTGCCTTAACCATACTGTGGCGAGAAAATGTGGCATCAATAAGAAACAAAGAATGGGCAATGCTATAAAACACAGCATTGCCCGAATGATGCTTTCTACCTATTTTTCTGTGGTTGATGCCTTGATCTTCCTGTTGGATGATGGACATCTCATACGAAAATAGGTGAGTTGTTAATGGGGAAAGCCGCACCAAGTAGTGGTGCCCCTATGGCTTATTCGCCCTTGTTGTTTTTCAGTTTCTCCACATAAGCGTCGATGGCTGCCACGGCGGTGATGTTTACCACATCCTGCACGCTTGCCTCGAAGTCGGTGAAGTGGATAGGCTTGTTCAGTCCCATCTGGATCGGGCCAATGACCTCCACGTCAGGATCCAATCCCTTGAGAAGCATGTAACAACTGTTGGCAGAACTCATGTTCGGGAAGACAAGCGTGTTGACATCCTTGCCTTTCAGGCGTGTGAACGGATACTTGTCGTCGCGTAGCTCTTTGTTCAACGCGAAGCTGACCTGCATCTCACCGTCGACGGCCATATCGGGATAATCCTTCTGCAAGCGCTCTACAGCTTGGTGTACGGTTACGGGTGAGCCCACTTCGTCGGTACCGAAGTTGGAGTAGCTGATCATGGCCATCACTGGTTCGTCGTTGAAGAACGACACGGAGTGTGCGGCCAAGCGAGCCACATCGTAGAGCACACTATCGTTGGGATGACGGTTGATGAGCGTGTCAGCGATGTAGTAGATGCCCTTCTTCGTATTGAGAATGTGCATGGTGGCAAATGTATTGTATGCGGGATTGATGCCTACCACTTCCTTGGCCACCTTGATCGTGTTGCTGTATTTGGTGTAAAGGCCTGTGATGAACGCATCGGCATCGCCTTGCTCCACCATTGACATACCAAAGTAGTTGCGCTCATACATCTTATCATAGGCTTCTTCGAAGGTGTAGCCTTGGCGTGCGCGTTTCTCTGAGAGATGCTTGGCGTATGTGGCGCGACGTCCTTGCTCCTTGTCGGCGCGCATATCGATGATTTCCACACCAGAGAGATCCAACTTCAAACGGTTGGCCAGGCGTGTGAGGCGGTCGGGGTTACCCAACAGGATGGGCGAGCATATGCCCTCTTGAAGCGCCTTTACGGCAGCTTTCATCATGGTGGGGTGACCACCCTCGGCAAACACCACGCGCTGTGGGTGCATGGCTGCGGTGGCATGAAGTGTGCGTGTGAATTTTGTCTCCTGGCCCAGCATCTGGCGCAGGCGTTCCTTGTATGCCTCCCAATCGGTGATGGGCGTTCTTGCCACGCCGCTTTCTATGGCGGCTTTGGCTACTGCGGCCGACACCTCTGTGATGAGGCGTGGGTCGACGGGTTTCGGTATGAAATATTTCGGTCCGAACTGTAGGTCGCTAACATGGTACACCTCGTTGACAATTTCGGGGATGGGCATCTTGGCCAGTTGGGCAATAGCCTTGACGGCAGCCAATTTCATCTCCTCGTTGATGGCTCTGGCATGCACGTCCAATGCGCCGCGGAAGATGTAGGGAAATCCTATAACATTGTTGATTTGGTTGGGGTAGTCGGAACGCCCAGTCGACATGAGTACGTCGGGACGAGCCGCCATGGCGTCTTCGTAAGAAATCTCGGGGACGGGATTGGCGAGTGCGAACACGATGGGATGGTCGGCCATCGACCTAACCATGTCTTGCGAGAGCACATTGCCTTTCGATAATCCTACGAATACGTCGGCGCCCTTGACGGCCTCCTCCAGAGTGTGGATGTCGGTGCGGCTGGTGGCAAATTCAGCCTTCTGCTCGTTTACGTTCTCGCGGCCTTTGTAGATTACGCCACGTGAGTCGAGCATCACGATGTTCTCGTGCTTCGCTCCGAGTGAGCAATATAACTTGGTGCAACTGATAGCGGCAGCTCCTGCTCCGTTGACCACGATTTTTGCTTCTCCGATCTTTTTGCCAGCCACCTCAAGTGCGTTGAGCAATCCAGCGGCCGAGATGATGGCCGTGCCATGTTGGTCGTCGTGCATCACAGGGATGTCGAGCGTCTGCTTCAGGCGATTCTCGATATAGAAACACTCTGGAGCCTTGATGTCTTCGAGGTTGATTCCTCCGAATGTAGGCGCAATCTTCTCAACGGCCTCGCAGAATTTCACAGGGTCTTTCTCATTGACCTCAATGTCGAATACATCGACGCCTCCATAAATTTTGAAAAGCAATCCCTTACCTTCCATGACAGGCTTGCCACTCATGGCGCCAATGTCGCCGAGTCCGAGCACGGCTGTACCGTTGGAGATAACGGCCACAAGGTTTCCCTTGTCGGTGTATTTGTAAACGTCATCGGGATTGTTTTGTATTTCCAAACAGGGGAAGGCGACGCCTGGTGAGTAAGCCAAACTTAAGTCGGTTTGGGTACGGTATGGTTTTGTGGGCTTAACCTCAATCTTACCTGGTCTGTCTTTGAAGTGATACTCCAATGCAGCCTCTTTTGTGATTTTTACCATATTGCTTATAATTTATGCTTTGTTCGTGATGTTGTTTAGGTGCAAGCGAGTGCTATGAGATCTTTCTCCATTGTTGCTAATTGCAACCTCTCATCGGCAAAGTTAATAAAAAACGAAGTAACAGCCCTAAGTTTTCACTATTTTTATTATCTTTGCAGAAGATAATCGGCTATGGGCCATTCGGAATTGAACCATCCTGTTGCCTCTATGCGCATTCTATGCGTTCACGAAAGTGCATCCCGTTCGTCAACGATTCTTTCTGATAGCTTGAGCTGATGTAATCTCATCCACATCACCAATAGTTGCTTTGTAATATGACTCAACCAAACTACACAACGGAACATAGGGAAGCGCTTCGTGAGCAGATATTGAAGGTTGCTACACGCGAATTCACTACGATTGGCGTCAAGTCGGTGAAAATGGACGACATTGCCCGTAAGTTGAAGATTTCCAAGCGTACGCTTTATGAGATTTATGACAATAAAGAGCAGTTGCTCTTGGAGAGTGTGGCGCGTAGGATACATGAGTTTGACGCCACATTGGAGCGTTTCGACTCAAGTGGCGAGAAACAGGTGATAGATATTCTCCTTGAGTTTTATCGTCTACAAATGGAAGAATTGCGCGATATGAACCCTGTTTATTATGAGGATTTGCACAAGTATCCGCGCGTGATGTCGTTCTTGGAGCAAGTCAACAAGGAGCATAAGGCTCATAGCAAGGATTTCTTCAAACGTGGTGTGCAGGAAGGTTATTTTCGCAATGACTTCAATTATGAGTTGATCAGTCTGTTGGGCAATAACGTGATGCAAAACGTAATGGAAAGCAAACTCTATAACACTTACAGTTTGCAAGACATCTTCCGCAACGTTGTCATGTTGTTCATACGTGGGCTGTGTACTGCCAAGGGCATTCAGGAACTCGACCGCCAGTTGGAGAGCAGGGCGTAAGGTTTTGTCATTTCCCATCACCGATGGCCTAAATGCCAACGGAGGTTTGGGTTGATGATTGTAGAATACTAGTGATGCGATATTAATCGCTTAACTATAGTTATATATTTGATATTTAA
>NZ_JAXVAE010000145.1:0-17844 GCF_037460745.1 Hallella sp.
CAGCATAAATTAAAAATAATGGTCAAAATATTTGGATTTTAACATAGAAAGCTCTCCGCCTGCGAAAAATCCGTGTCGATCTGCCGCGCCGACGGCGCGATCTGTGTTATTGACAAGCAGTCCGCATGGCATCTGTGCTTATCTGAGAGATCCGTGGGAGAATAAAAACATCCAGACTGTTCTTTAGCGCATTGCGCGCTTAGTTGTTGCCCACAGATCTCGCGGATTTCCACAGATTTTTCGCATACCAAGCAGGCCCCGTCATGTGGCATTCTCCCATGCATACAACTCTCCGCATGCGATAAAATTCGATCCGTTGCGCCGGCGGCGCATCAAAAACCAAGCAGTAGGACGCGGAGCAAGAGTAAAGAATCCGTGAAAAGACCGATCCGTGCGCATCGGTGAAATTACCTCACTTTGGTCAGTGTGCTTCGCACGTCATTCGTGAGATTTAAACACCGACGGTGTTTTTCTCTCAGTTGTTATTCGATAGATTCGTGAGATTCGTGTTCTTATTATTCAAAACACCGACGGTGTTTTTCACCCAATTGCCATTACCTCCCGTTGGTCGGTGGGGCTACGCCGAGTCTCGTGTTCCTTAAAATATCACCCCGCATGGCATCTGTGTTGCTCTGTGCCCTCTGTGGGAGCTCCCAAGCATCCCGCATGGCCATTCCTCACTCAACATTCGAAGGACCCATTCCGCATTATAAAACTACTCGCCTTTTTGCAGAAGCTTACATGCCCAATCTAAGGAAATCACCTCTATTTCGTTTTCCTCAAAGTCTTTCGTGTTTCTTGTTACAAGATAATCGGCGCTATTTCTTATTGCCACATGATATTGCACCCCGTCTTCAAAGTCTTTCCAGTTTGCGTCATAAGACTTGAATACGTCGGTTGATTCTACTGCGCACACCTCCATGAAGCCTCTGAGGAAATCCATCTTACGCCTAAAAGCCTCAATAGGCATTTTGCAACGATCAACACAAATATAATGAGTGGTGACGACCGACATTGAAGATACACAAATGCCCACCTTGCCTTCGAACGCATACGACATAATCATTGCGGCCGCAGGGTAGAAAGGTGGTCTTTCTAATAAGAAGTCTATAAGAACATTGGTGTCGAGAAAGAGTTTCATAGATGCTTCTCCGTTAAGGTATCCGACCATTCCTGCTTGTAATCTTCCGACAGGTTGTCAGGGCATTTAAACCCCGTCTCCAATGCTTTTATCGTTGGAGAGATATAATATTGCTCATTGGAGTCTGTTGCTTCCTGAACCTTAATGTTTTCCAACAACAATTTCATACCAGCCTTCAAAGCGTCAGCAATGCTAACGTTATGCAACTTCGCATACAAGGCCGCATCGTTATAAGTGCTATTGTCTAATGTTATTATTGCCATATTTTGATTGTTAAACGTTGGTCGTACTTATCTGAGGTGCAAGTTACGCTTTTTTCTTAAATCCACCAAAGAAAGGATGTAAATTCCTTCATTACGCACATAAAACATGTGCTTACGCCCCCACGCGCGCCGCATGGCATCTGTGTTGCTCCGTGCGATCTGTGGGCGAATTCTCCCATTTGCTTTTTCAAGCGCATTGGGCGCTTAGTTGTCTCCCACAGATCTCTCAGATTTGCACAGATGCATTTCACGTCCAGTCTGCGAAAGAATCCGTGCTCATCCGTCGCGCCGGCGGCGCATCAAAAACCAAGCAGTAGGACGCGGAGCAAGAGTAAAGAATCCGTGAAAAGACCGATCCGTGCGCATCATCGAAATCCGTGTTTTTTGATAAAAGCGCGCCGCATGGCATCTGTGTTGCTCCGTGGGATCTGTGGGAGACCCCAATCATCCCGCATGGCCATTCCCCATTCCGCATCCGAAGGAAACACTTAACAATCAACATCCCACATTATTAATATTCTCCTTTGCAATATCCGTTACACCCCTGTTATTTTTATGGAAAGTCAAAAATAATTAAGAGGATTCAGCGTTTTATTAAAAAAATCTTATATCTTTGCATAGGATAGGCTGCACTCGGCCATTAGAGAACAAGTTCTCATGGCTCTCGTTGGCACTATCCTTGCATAAGATAGGCTACGCTCGGCATAACATTCAAGTAAACTTGATGTTCTGCTCTTGCTTGCACTATCTTTGCATAGGATAGGCTGCACTCGGCCATCTGAGAACAAGTTCTCATGGCTCTCGTTGGCACTATCCATAAACGAAACGATGCACAAGGCCACGGCCTTTAGCCATCGTTAGGGGGACTTCAGGGCAATCTCAGTGTAGGTAAGGCTTGTTGTACCCTCTCGCTACTTCGTTCACATTAGACCTGTGTGAAGCTTCTGAAGGACAGTGCCTCCATGGACCCACTAATCGTGACATCCGTTTTCATGCAGCCGTGCCCACTCCGAGGTGCGGTGTCCCCCCGCTATTCTCTCAACTAAAGGCAATGCTCAACCAAGATCAAGTGCAGTGGTTCCCCATGCGAGTAACCTATGGCCGCCAACTCTCCGTGAAGGCATTCCTCGACGATGAGGGAGTGGAGAATTTCCTACCCATGAAAACGCAACTCAGCAAGCAGGGCCACCACATCGTGCGCAAGCGCGTGCCCGCCCTGTCAAACCTCATCTTCGTGCGCACCACCATGCGCCACCTCACCCACCTCAAGCAGACGCGCACCGGCGCCGAGCCCCTTCGTTACATGGTGCGTCGTGCGCTCCATCCCGACCAGGCCTCCGGCGAGGTCATCGTGGTGCCCGACCGCCAGATGGCCAATTTTCTCCTGGTGGCCGCCGGACCCGAGGATGAGTTCACCTACCTCGAGCCCGCCGAGATGAACGGCCACGAGCAGGGGCGCGTCAAGATCGTGTCGGGTCCGTTCCAAGGCGTCGAGGGCGTCGTCAAGCGCATCCACGGCAACAAGCAAGTGGTGGTGGAGCTCGAAGGGCTCGGTGGCGTCACCATCCATTTCGTTCCCAAAAACTTCATGATGCGCAGCGAGCCATAGCCCGCACCGCATTCCCAACCACCCCTATAGCCCATGACACGCGACGAACGCTGGAACCAGATGTGGGACGCCGTGATGCTCTTCCTCAAGGAGAACAAGCGGCGCCCGTCCAAGTACAAGCCCGAGGAGCACGACCTCCGCAACTGGGTGAAATACAATGTCAAGCGCATGCGCAGTGGGCAGATGCCCGCTAACCGCCTCGAGCGCATGCAGCAGCTGCTCGACGAGGGCGAACGCCTGCGACGCGTCAACCAGCACGTCTACACCCATCCCGAGACCCAAAGTCTCATCGACATACCTAACACCTAAACACCTCATACCATGGCGTATCCTTACGACTACCTCATCGTGGGCTCCGGCCTCTTCGGTGCCACCTTCGCCCACTTCGCCCATCAGCGAGGCGCCCGTTGCCTCGTCATCGACAAGCGACCGCACCTCGGCGGCAACGTCTATTGCCAGGATGTGGAGGGCATCCACGTCCACCAGTATGGCGCCCACATCTTCCACACCTCCAACAAGCGCGTGTGGGACTTCGTCAACAGCATCGTGCCCTTCAACCGATACACCAACTCGCCCGTGGCTAACTACCAAGGACGGCTCTACAACCTGCCGTTCAACATGAATACGTTCTACCAGATGTGGGGCGTGGTAACCCCCGAGGAGGCCGCCGCCAAGATCGAGGAGCAGCGCGCCGAGGCCCTGGCCAAGATGCGCGCCGAGGGAGCCACCGAGCCGCGCAACCTCGAGGAGCAGGCTCTCGCGCTCATCGGCCGCGACATCTACGAGCGCCTCATCAAGGGCTACACCGAGAAGCAGTGGGGGCGCCAGTGCACCGAGCTGCCCGCCTTCATCATCAAGCGACTGCCTGTGCGGTTGGTCTACGACAACAACTATTTCAACGACCTCTACCAAGGCATTCCCGTGGGAGGCTACAACCGCCTCATCGACGGACTGCTGGAGGGTGTCGACACCCGCACCAACACCGACTTCTTCGACGACCGCGCCCATTGGGAGCAGATGGCGCCAAAGATCGTCTACACCGGTCAGCTCGACGAGTTCTTCCAGTATCGTTACGGTCATCTCAACTTCCGCACCGTGCGCTTCGAGACCGAGGTGAAGCCCCAGCCCAACTACCAAGGCAACGCCGTGGTAAACTACACCGATGCCGCCGTGCCCTACACCCGCATCATCGAGCACAAACACTTCGAGCAGTTCGGCCAGCAGGTCTACGACAACCCCCACACCGTCATCAGCCGCGAGTACAGCACCGAGTGGCAGCCCGGCATGGAGCCCTACTATCCCGTCAACGACGAGGCCAACAACGCCCTGGCCGACCGCTACCGCGCCTTGGCCGCCACCCTCTCACCCTCCGTCATCTTCGGTGGCCGCCTCGCCGAATACAAATACTACGACATGGCCCCCATCATCGAAAAGGTCATGGGGATGTGGGAGTGAGTGATAATTATATCAAGTAACCCCAAATCATTTATAAGTTTTGACAGCAACCCACGACACCAAGCGCATCGCAAAAAACACGTTCATCATGTACATCCGCATGTTCGTGATGATGCTCATTGGGCTCTATACAAGCCGCGTCATATTGAATACGCTAGGAGTGGAGGATTATGGTGTGTATAATGTTGTTGGAGGAGTGGTAGCGATGTTTTCAATAATTAGTTCATCGTTATCGGGTAGTGTTAGCAGATTCTTGACATTTGAGATAGGAAGAGAAGATATGAGGCGTTTAAAAGAAATCTTCTCTACTTCTATCATTGTTCAGACAGCTATGGCTGTAGGAATTGTTGTGGTTATGGAATTTGTGGGTGTGTGGTTCTTAAATCACAAGATGAATATTCCACCTGGGCGCATGGTGTCTGCTAATTTTGTGTTGCAATGTTCGATAGTGTCGTTCGCACTTGGACTTATAAACACTCCGTTTAGTGCTTTGATAGTTGCTCATGAACGTTTTGGTATTTTTGCGTACCTCACTCTTTCTGACTCAATACTAAAACTATTAGTAGTTTATCTTCTTTATATTTCTCCTTTTGATAAGCTAAAGACGTATGCTACGTTATTGTTAGCCGTTACGGTACTTGTGCAGATTGTTTATTTTATATATTGTCGCAGACAATTTGAGGAATGTCGTTTTTCGTGGATTTACAAGAAAACAATGGTTAAGGAAATGGGCGGGTTTGCTGGATGGACATTTCTTGGAAATGGTTCTTATATATTGATGACCCAGGGTGTGAACATATTAATGAACTTATTTTTTGGCGTTGTTATTAACGCAGCGAGAGGTGTGGCGACGATAGTTGAAAACATTTTGACGCAATTTGTGAATAATTTCGTTACGGCGATAAATCCTCAAATTACAAAGTCGTATGCCTCGGGGGATAAGGAATACTTGGTCTCGTTAATTAATGTTGGCTCAAAGTTTTCTTATTTGTTGCTGTTTGCAATTGCTTTTCCTGTTTTCCTGGAAGCAGAGAACTTGCTTAAATTATGGCTTGTTACTGTTCCACCATTCACAGTTCTGTTTTTGCGTTTAACGATAATAAGCATATTGGTGACTGTGTTGTCGAACACAATGGTCACTGCTCTATTGGCAACAGGACAAATTAAAAGTTATCAGATTACGATAGGTGCTGTTTCGATGATGGTTCTTCCAGTATCGTATTTGCTGTACAAGATTGGGTTTCCAGCATATGTTTCATATGTTGTTCAAATTATAGTAATGCTTTATCAACTTTCTGTTAGATTGCATTTTCTGAAAAAGTATTTGGAGTTTAATATAAAAAAGTATTTGTCCGTTGTTGTGTTGAGGTTGTTGCTGATGACTGTGGTCTCCATTATGGCAGTGCCATTTATGAGCTTGTTGTTTACCCAAAACGGTTTATTGGCAGTTCTTATAAAATGCATATTAGCAGTTTTTGTCTCGTTGTTTGCATCTTATAGCTTGGCTTTAACCAAAGGTGAGCGAAATTATGTGAAATCGATTATAAGAACAAGGATGCTTCATGATAAAAATTCAAACTAAAGAGGATTGCTGCGGTTGTAGTGCATGTGTTTCAATATGTGCTCATGATGCTATAATTTTTGAAGAAGATGAATTGGGATTTTGTTATCCTCATGTGCAGTTGGATAAATGCACAGATTGCCATCTTTGCGAAAACGTATGCCCTATACTTAGAAATATGGATGACGATGCTCAAGAGAGTAGCGGCTTTGTCCAAAGGGCCTATGCGGCACATTCAAACGACAAATCGATTCATTTGAATTCTTCAAGTGGGGGCATATTCCTTACGATTTCACGTTATGTGATTGAACATGGCGGTGTGGTTTATGGTGCTCTATATGATGAAAATATGGCTGTAACCCATGGGCGTGCTTCAGATAACGTTGAAATAAAAGCGCTCTCCGGTTCTAAATACTCTCAAAGTACGACCTTGGGGGTGTTTAAGCAGGTTAAAGAAGATTTGAAAAGCGATAAATGGGTATTGTTTACAGGAACCCCATGCCAAGTGGACGGTTTGCGCTTGTTTTTAAAAAGAGACTATCCTAATCTCATATTAATTGATTTAATCTGTCATTCTGTTCCTTCTCCAAAGGTTTTTAAAGATTATCTGTCATTCGTTCGTTCTAAGGTTGGGAAAAAAGTTGTTGGCTTTAACATGCGGAGTAAGGAACATGGATGGGGCAACAATTCGATGAGACTATGTTTTGAGGACGGTTCGTCATGCAACAATAAACTGTCCAATCTTTGGAGTACGATATATTGGTCAGGATTGGTGTTACGTCCTTCATGTACTAAGTGTCAATATGCTAACTTAAATCGAAGAGGAGATATTACAATTGGTGATTTTTGGGGTGTTGAGAACCATTATCCCGAGCTTGTTGATAAAAGAGGTTTGTCACTTGTTTTTGTTAATTCCCCTAAAGGTGAACAAGTTTTCAATTCTCTGAAAGATCGTTTGAATGTTCATCAAGTTGAACAGGAAAAGTGCATGCAGCCAGCTTTGATGTATCCGGTAAAGGCCAATACGAGCCATCCAAATTTTCTTTTTTATTATTCTCATTTGCCATTTAGGTATGTTGCAATGCGTTATTGGGGATGGGGCTTCGTTAATACTTTCAGGTGGAAGGTATCAGATTTGATTCATAAATGTTTGGGAAGATGAAAATAGGAATACTTACATTTCACAATGCGTTGAATTATGGCGCTGTGTTGCAAGCATACGCTACCCAAGTGTTTTTTACGCAGTTGGGACATGATGTAACGATAATGAATTATAAAAATCGTTATATTGAGAACGTTTACAAGAAGCGTTTGGCATTCTCGTTCAACATTAAGGAATTGGTGGTTTCAGTTCTTGTATTTGTCTTTAATAATCTTAAAAAGCACGGTTATTCCAACTTTATAGAGAAGTATTTGCAGTTGTCAGAACCTATAGATGGTGATGAGAATCTCGTGAGCGGTTATGACCTAATTCTTGTTGGTAGTGATCAGGTGTGGAATCCGAAGCAAACAGATGGTTTTGACAAGATGTATTGGGGCGATTTTAAGCATGATGGTGTTTTGGCTTCATGGGCGGCCAGTTTTAGAGAAAATGCTTTTGAGAAAAACGATGGTGCTAAAATCAAAGAGTATTTAAAAAACTTTGATTCTATTAGTGTGCGAGAGCATCATTTGAAAACAATGCTTTCAAAGTTTACGGATAAGAACATTAGTGTGTTGCAAGATCCTACATTGATGTTGTGGAAGGATGATTGGGCTAAGGTGTGTTCTTCGAGACCCTCCAAAAAATATGTGCTGGTTTATGCCATGGTGGATGAAGCATTAGTGGTGGAAAAAGCCAAGTTACTTGCCATGGATAGAGGATTAGACTTAATCATATTGAATCCTTACACCAATGCTAAGGTCTCCAGTAACTATAAACAATATGCAAGTCCACAGGAGTTTGTGTCTTATATGAAAAATGCTGATGTCATAGTAACGTCTTCTTTCCATGGTACAGCGTTCTCTATCATTTTTGAAAAGGAGTTCTATTGTGTAATTAGAAAATTGAAAACAAATGTGCGTATAGAAGCCTTACTTGCTACATTGGGCCTACAAAACCGCATAATAGACGAAGAAACGATACATTTTGATAATAGTGATGTAGATTACGTTAAGGTAAATGCTATTCGAAGGCAGGAAATAGAAAAGAGCAAGAATTTCATAGGCGAAGTTTTAACGCAAGCCCGCTGTGTTTTCCATTCTTAAGTAAATAGTTTTAGAACCATGCTTAAGTATTCTATTATTATACCTGTTTACAACGCTGAGGCAACGCTGAATAAGTGTGTAGATTCTGTTCTGAAGCAGCAGTTTGCTGATTTTGAAGTGATCTTGGTGGACGATGGCAGTAAGGACGGATCGCTTCAGATTTGCGAAGAATACGCAAGGAAGGACAATCGTGTAACGGTCATCCATAAGGAAAATGGGGGCGTTAGCTCTGCTCGCAATCGCGGATTGGAGATAGCGAAAGGAACATGGGTGACATTTGTCGATTCTGACGATTATCTGGGTAATGAGTTTTTCCCGACTGAGGAGTTGGAAGCTGACATAGTCTTTGGTAGTTACTTTAATGTGATGGATGCACGTGAGGCTGGCGGATTTTCGTCGGAAGTGATGCATGGAACTACTTTGGGTGATGTTATTGCTTGTTACGGAAACGATACGATTCTTAGAGGTCCCTGCGCCAAATTGTTTCGGCGCGATCTCATCGGCAATATTCGCTTCCCAGAAGATATGAAGGTGGGAGAGGATACATGCTTTGTGTGGCAGTATCTTTCGCGTTGTCAAACCTATAGTCTCTTACCGAAAAGCACCTATTATGTCCGGCTGTCCGCTATGACTTCAGAGCAGAAATATGGAATGAAGGTCGACTATGCGGTTCAATCCTTAACCCGACTAAAGGCAGCATTCGAGCCTATGGCCGCCCATTTGGGCGTAAGGCGCAGCTTGTTTTTCTCATTTGTCGGCTATTTCAAATTGGTTTCGTCCGATGAATGGAAAAGGAATCGGGCTTTGTGGTATGGAAACCATTGCATTAAGGATTTCTATCGTTATGTGTGGCCAGACCTGAGCGTGATGCAGAGAGTGCGGCTCGCGATGGCCTTTCTTTTAAGAAAGTAGTCTGTTGATACGAAAAATCGATAACTTAGTTTTGAATATGCCAGCAATATCTATCATAGTTCCTATTTACAACATGGAGCATTTGATGCGTCGCTGCATCGACTCCTTGTTAGCCCAGACCTTCACCGATTATGAGTTGCTGCTCATCGATGATGGCTCCAAGGATGGTTCTTGGAGCATCTGTCAGGAATATGCGCGCAAAGACCCTCGGGTCAGCATTTATCATAAGGAGAATGGTGGTTTGAGCGATGCCCGCAATTATGGCTTGAGCAAGGCTACAGGAAAATACACGATTTTCGCAGATCCCGATGATTGGGTGAGTCCCGAAGGTTTGGATTGCCTCTATGCCACGGCTGAGCGTGAACAGGCCGACATGACGATGTGCGACCTCTACCGTGAGGATGAGTACAGTCGCCATTATGTATGTCAGCGTCCACAATCGCTACAAGCGGAAGATGTGCTTAAGGAATTGTTTGCCAACATACAGGGTTTTACCGTAAATAAGTTGATCCGTCGCGATGTGTACACACGGTTTGGCATCAGTTACCCCAAAGGAATTTACGGATGCGAAGACCAATACACCATGGCCGCGATTCTCTTGCACGATATTAAGATTGCTTACGAACCTGTGGCATTTTACCATTACATGTACAACAGTGCGTCGTTAACCCGTCACTATGATGAGCGTACTTACGAAATGGATATGCGTGTGCTCGAGATGTTCCGGACGTTGTTGGATGGCAATCCGACCCAACAATTGGCTGTTACCTATCAGGAGAATGCCGTATTCACTCGTGCTTTTTGGAATGGCCGTGACTATTATTCATCTGCCGCGTTTCAAAAGCGCTTTGCTTTTTTTAGAAATCGGGTAAACTCATTGGAAGAAATGGGGGTGATAAAGTTGTGTATGGCTGCAGCTTGCTGCGGCTGGTATCAACTATCTGTCAAGTTGGTATTCTTCCTGTTTGAAACGAAACAAGTTATTAAACGACTAAAGAGGTTACTGTTTTAAAGGACCGTTGAAAAACAAGATAAGCATGCATCGTTATTAGTATATAGAGAGCTTGTTGTTTTAAAATAAAAAGAGTATGATACCTAAGATAATTCATTATTGTTGGTTTGGCGGAAAACCGTTGCCCAAGAGTGCAGAGAAATGTATCGCTTCGTGGCGAAAGTTTCTGCCCGACTATGAGATAAAGGAGTGGAACGAACAGAATTTTGATGTCAATATCATTCCCTATACTGCGGAAGCTTATCAAGCACGGAAGTTTGCTTATGTGAGCGACTATGCCCGTTTTTGGGTGCTTTACCGCTATGGAGGTTTGTATTTTGATGTAGATGTGGAGATCATTAAGCCCATAGATGACATTGTAGCGCGCGGCCCGTTTATGGGATGCGAGACGGAAAGCGTCAGTGAGGCTGAGCCGAATTCTCTGGGGGTGGCCCCTGGTCTTGGCCTCGCAGTAGATCCCGGCAATGGTTTGATTAAAGAATTGCTCGATTGTTATGAGCAAATGGGCTTTGAGTCGGAAAACCAAAACCGTGCTGCAGGAATCTATAAGACGGTGGTTTCCTATACCACCGATCTTTTGGTGAGTCATGGATTGAAAAACACGCCCGAGATTCAGCTTGTTGATGGCATTTACATCTATCCCAAGGAGTATTTCAATCCATTGGAGCATATCAATCAGCTTCATATTACAGAAAACACACGTTCCATCCATTGGTATGATGGCACGTGGCAGCCGAAACGTTATCGGACGTTTAGACGTGTGGTGCGCTTGTTAGGTCCCAAGGTGTATTCTGCTTTTCTTGCTTTTAGAAAACTGATTTCCAAATAATCGTTCATGGAAGTTTATATTATTTTGGCGGCTTTTGCAGGATTGTTCGCTTGGGCAGAAAGTGGACAACGCAAAAAGAAAGACATGCGTATGTTCTATTCCGTTTTGCTGATATTCCTTCTTGTTGTGGGACTTAGATATTGGCATGGCGATTACGGAACCTACGAAATGGGTTACAACACAGACATAGACGTGGGTGGCGACGCCGGTTATTTTTGGTTGCAGAAAGTGTTCCATAAAATGGGCTTTAGTTTTCAGGCATTTGTGTTTCTGCTAACACTTGTTAGTGTTATCGCTTTTAAGCAAACTTTCCGTCTGGGCCCTTGGCCACTGTTTGGCATGGTCATGATTTTGGGAAAGATCTTCACCCTTTATGCCATGTCGGGTATCCGACAATATATGGCCATGGCCATTTGTTGGTGGGCGTTAAGCGAATTGCTGCTCAAGCAACGTAAGGTGACCTTTGTCGTTATGGTGGTGTTCGCCTACACGTTGCATGGTAGTGCCCTTGTGTTTTTGCCAGTTCTTGCCTTTCGGGATGTAACGTTTACTTATAAAAAGGCTGCGTTCCTTTTGTTGTTGGCAATCGTAGTGGGCGCATATTCCATGACGTTCCTTGCGAGTGCATCGAAAGCCAGTGATTTTGTTAATGACCGATTAGGAGAATATGTAATTGAATCACAAGAAGTTGAAGGTCAGTCTATGAACCTGTTGAACTATGTAGAGAACTTTGTGTTCCTAATAATGGCTGTTTGGGTTCGTAAACGTGCCATAGTGAAGGTGCCATACTACGACTTCTTCCTTTTTATGTTTGTGGCTTATTGCGGTTTCTTAATAGTAGGAAGCGATGTGGGTATCGTGAAACGCCTGCGCGATTATTACGCCATCGCTTACGCTTTCTTGGTCCCTGCCTTTATTTATGCGTTTAGAAGTATTAGATTGCAGCGTTATTGCAAGGGAGTTATGATCGCATATTTCATATTTCTGATGTTCCGTTCCCTCGCTGTTTATGATAGTGGTATCTCCGAAGGGGCTTATGGACGTATGGTCCCCTACCATAGTATCTTCCAAAAAGAAAACTAATTGAGCATGAAACTTCTGATTGTAGTTTCCCATCTTCGTCGTGGTGGCCTTGTGGAGGTGGTGTATAACCTGTGCCAAAGGCTGGTGAACGAAAAGAATATCCAACTTACGGTGTTGTCGCTGAGGAAGGAACCGGCTGAGAGCAGAATTGAAATGTTCCGAGCGCTTGGCATTGAAGTGTTGAGTCTCAACAATTCCTATTTTGCATGCGAGTTGCGTTCGTCATTAGTAAGGGTGCGGGTTCAGCAGATTGTGAATCGGTATCAAATTGACGTGGTTCATTGTCACGGTTACCATCCTGCACTTGCGTGTTCAGGTCTTGTAGGTGTGAAGAAGATGACAACGCTACACGACCGGGCTACTGAGGATTTCATCAATGCCTTTGGTCCTTTCTTGGGACGATACATGCTTTATCGGTATTTCCATGCTTTGGCAGACTTTGATTTGAATGTGGCGGTCTCGGAAAGTGGAGCAGAGTTGTATCGCCAATTCTTGGATAACGTCGACTACGTGAACAACGGCATTGATACGGAGAAGTTTGGCTTGTTGGCTGATTCAGAGCGAGCAGCAAAACGGAAGCGATTGCAGTTGCCTGAGGATATGACCTTGTTTGTTACATCGGGACGAGTGGAACGTGAAAAGCGCTGTGAGGAATTGGTGGAATTCTTTGCCAAAAAGTTCCAAAACAAACAGGTGGGGTTGCTCGTCTTAGGCGACGGCTCTCGGTTGGAGAGCTGCCGACAGATCGCGAAGAATTGCCCGAACATTATCTTCACAGGGCGCATCTCCAATGTGGCAGACTACCTCCAATGCGCTGATTATTATGTCAGTTACTCGAAAAGCGAGGGCATGAGCATGGCTGTTTGCGAGGCGATAGCTTGTGGATTGTTTCCTGTTTTGTCAGACATTCCTTCACATATAGATGTGGCCAAGCCCATAGGTGGTCTGTTGTTCAAAAGGATTGAGGACGTAGATGTAAATGCTGTCCTTTCAAAGAGAATTGATAAAAAAGAATTGCATGAGTATATTGATGCCCATTTCTCAATGGTTTCAATGACGCATGGCTACACGAACATATACAGAAGATTATGTGCAGAATAACTGTCTTTACTCCTACGTATAACAGAGCGTATGCTTTGCCCCATTTGTATGAGACGTTGCAGGCGCAGACTTTCCGCGATTTTGAATGGCTCATTGTTGATGATGGCAGTAGTGATAATACCGAGGAATTGATTCAAAGCTGGATAAATGACGCTCGTCTACCCATTAGATACATTAAAACTCCGAATGGGGGGAAACACAGGGCTATCAATAAGGGATTGGCGTTAGCTAAGGGCGAATTGTTCTTCATTGTGGATAGCGACGATTGGTTGCCAATAGACAGTTTGTATTGGATTAATTATCATTATCAGGAAATTAAAGACGATGACAGTTTTGTTGGTGTTGGCGCTTCAAGATGTTATCCTGATGGCAAAATTATAGGCGACAAGGTGCCTTATGATATTATCGACACAGATGTGGTTTCTTTTAGGGAAACGTTCAAAATTTATGGAGACATGGCCGAGGCTTGGAAAACCAAGGTCCTGAGTTTGTATCCTTTTCCTGAGTTCCCTGGAGAGATGTTCTTGACTGAAGCGGTTGTCTGGAATCGTATGGCGAAAAAGTATAAACTCAGGTATTTCAATAAAGCTATTTATACTTGTGAATACCTTCAGGATGGATTGACAAGTCATATCAGAAGACATCATCGTAATTCACCTCAGGGTACCATGCTCTTTTATTCAGAATTGGTAAGGGATAAACGTTTTAGTTGGGTTAGTCGAATGAAAGCTGCTGCTAATTATTGGCGCTATACCGTGCTGTGTCATTGCAAAAGGCCTTCGGTGCCATTATGGGTGAAGCTCTTTTATGTGCTTGGTTTTTTGTTTATGTGCAAGGATCTGTTAAATGAAAAAGTAAATAGATAATCTAATAGCTTTTACCCTTGTTATTTGAAAGTCTCTTAAAGCTCATTAGCATAGGAGTAAGATATATAAAAAGTAGCCATTTGATATGGTGCAACGGATTACTGTAAAAGTAAGGGGATAATATCATGAATCGTTTCATTCAGAAAACAAAAACTAGAATTGGGCAAATGGATTTGCTCTCTGATATGTGGAATATTGGGTTTATAACAGAGGATATTGCTGATGTTGTCAAGTCTGATAAATTGCATATCCATTGGTTGAAGCACAATTATACCGATCGTTGGTTTGCTGATCCATTCCTGTTGGAAGTAACAGAAAAGCAAATAATAGTTTTGGTAGAGGAATTCTGCTATAAGATTCGCAAGGGAAGAATTGCACGTCTTGTGATTAGTCGTCCAGATTATGTGCTTCAAGATATGAAGATAGTCTTGGAAATGCCTTATCATCTTTCATTTCCTGTGATTTGCCAAAAAGATGACGAAACATTTGTAATGCCCGAGTGTGCTCTTTCTGGCGAGCTAAATCTCTACAAGTATAATCCTAAGACGATTATGCTTGAGAAGGTAAGCGAAGTTGGACATTTGCCATTGTCTGATGCAACAATCGTTACGTTTAAAAGTGGAGAAAAGTATATTTTCAGCACGGAGTTCCCCAATCCGAACGGAAATGTTTTGCAGGTTTATCCTTTTGATGGTAATGCAATGACGATTCAGCCAAAGCCTGTTGCAGAGATTTCTTTTCCCAGTAATATTGCTCGTAATGCTGGTGACACATTTTATATTGGTGATGATATGTATCGTCCAGCGCAGGATTGTAACAAGTGCTATGGTAATGGCATAAATATCCAGAAGGTAACGAAAGATGGTCAGTTTTTTTCTTTTGAAACGGTTAAAAGTTTCCATTCTGACAATCCTAATTATAGCTTGGGTTATCATACATTGAACATGAAAGATGGCTTGATCGTGGTAGATGGTCATCGATTTCGTTATCCCCGAACAGTAAAATTGTTGCAGGCGATATCTCGCTTACTTCGATAATTGTTAAAGAACACATCGATATTATCATGAAGTATTATCGCGACCTATCAATTAAAATTGTGGTACCAATTCCAGAAGATTATCACGACTGTTTGCGTCTCATTAAAAGTGACTATTATAGAATTCGTGGTAAGGAAGGCAATCTCTTCCAAATGTACTCTCTTGCATTGGAAGATCCGACGTTTATGTTTCTTTTCTGGCATCGCTTGTCTCAAGTAAAAGGGTTATTGTGGTTGTATGCAAAGTTTCGGCATCGCCAATTGATGTATAAATACGGCCTTATGATAGCGTCCTCTACAAAAATAGGATATGGTTTAACGATTTCTCATCCCCATGGAGTAATTATTAATCATACAGCGGTTATTGGGAATAATGTAAACTTAAGTCATTTTTCGACTATTGGGTCAAACGAAATACGAGCTGCTGTGATAGGGGATAATGTGTATATTGGCCCATCGGTCTCAATAATCGAAAATGTTCATATTGGAAGTAATGCGACGATTGGTGCAGGCTCTATCGTTACGAAGGATGTAAAAGCCGGTGCCGTCGTTGTAGGCAATCCTGCTCGTGAAATTAATGCTAAAGTTTGGCCTGGCAAGTACATTAATAATAGATACCCATTGCCGAAAGAATGCCAATTTTAGTGTAAACAATAATTTGGATGTTAGGGAAAGATAATAATATGAATAAGGGCCTGCGGTTTAGCGTGGCCATGTCGATCTATAAGAATGACGACCCGGGATATTTAAGGACCGCCATTCGTAGTACGTATGAACAGACGTTGCCGCCGGCGGAGGTGGTGATGGTGGGCGACGGTCCGTTGCCCGAGGTGTTGCTGGCGGTGGTGTGCGAGCTGGAAAGCACATACCCTTCGTTGCGGTTCCTGCCACAGGAGGTGAACCGTGGGTTGGGTGAGGCGCTGCGCATCGCATGCGAGAACTGCCAGTACGACTATATCGCACGCATGGACTCGGACGACATTTGCATGCCCGACCGCTTCGAGAAGCAGATGCGCGTGTTTGCCGACGATCCCGAGGTGGGAATGGTGGGCGGCATGATCACCGAGTTTGTAGGCGACCCGACAAACATCGTGGACCGCCGTATGTTGCCGCTCGACAACGCCGGCATCTACAAGATGATGCGTACGCGATGTGGCGTGAACCACGTGACGGTGATCTTGCGAAAGGCCGACCTCATGGCGGCGGGCAACTATAGCGGTCGGTTCCGGCAGGAGGACTTCTACCTCTGGGCGCGACTGATGAAGAACCACGTGAAGATACGCAACATTGAGGATGTGGTGGTGAATGTGCGGTCGGGAGCCGACCAGTTTGCACGACGTGGCGGACTGACCTATTTCCGTGAGCACATGAAGGTGTTTCGCTATATGTACGACGAGCACCTGATTTCCTTGCCCTACTTGCTCATCAACTATGGCTTGCGGTTTGCGCAAGTGGCGTTTCCCACCCGACTGAGAACGTGGGTGTACCAAAACTTGCTACGTAGCAGTCATTGATGGCCGACGACCGCGCCCTTCCCGCCTTTACCGTTTTCACCATTACCTATCAGCGAACGGCTGAACTGGGAAGGCTCTTTGCGTCGCTATGTAGGCAGACGTGCAAGGATTTTGTGTGGCTCATCGTGTCGGATGAGACGAACGACGCTACCCGACAGGCTGTGGACCAATGGCGAGGGCTGGCGGACTTCGACATCTGCTATGTGGAGCTGGCGCATGGGGGCAAGACGCGTGCCATGCGTGAGGGATTCCGCCATGTGCGAACGCCCCTGATGATCGACATTGATGACGACGACGAGTTGGTGCCGCATTGCGTGGCGGTGTTCAAGGAGGCGTGGCAAGCGGTGGAGCGCCAAGGGCGTGCCGACATCGGCATGATCAACGCCCTGTCGGTCGACGACGAGGGGCGAGTGGTGGGCCGCGTGGCCGCCCAGTCGGGTTGCGAGGACTCCGACTATATCACGATGGAGTGGACGCGAGGTTGCGCCGCCGAGTACATCATATCGCGAAGGACGGCAACGGTGGCCGACGCCGCCTTGTTCGACGACCGTGGCACGTGGCTGGCCGACCAAGTGGTGAACGTGCGCGAGAGCGTTTATTGGAACCGATTGGCCCGCAGGTGGAACACGCGGTATCTCTACCAGCCGTTGCGCATTTACCACACGGCAGGGGCGTCGCGCCTCTCCGCACAACGCTTTGACCGACAGAAATGCTTTGACTATGCGTTCTCCAACTACGTGATGTTGCGTGAGCTGCGGGGGCGTTGGCACGAGAACCGCCGCACTACGCTGAAATATATGGCCGAATGGGTCTACTGCGTGCTTCGCGCACCATCGATCCTCGTCTCTCTGTTCGCCCGCAGAGAACACAGAAGCCATGCAGGGTGATTTTATCAAAAACACGGATTTCACGATGCGCACGGATCGGTCTTTTCACGGATCCTTTACTCTTGCTCCGCGTCCTACTGCTTGGTCTTTGATGCGCCCCGGCGCAACGGATGAGCACGGATCTATCGCAGACTGGACGTGAAATGCATCTGTGCAAATCTGAGAGATCTGTGGGAGACAACTAAGCGCCCTATGCGCTTGAAAAAGCAAATGAGAGAATTCGCCCACAGATCGCAGAGCCACATAGATGCCGTTCGGGTTGCTTTATCAAAAAACACGGATATCACTCTAAGTTTGCAGAAGAATGCGACGCAGTCGCATAAATGTT
>NZ_JAXVAE010000146.1:0-17553 GCF_037460745.1 Hallella sp.
AACTTTTCTCACCTGAATATAAAATATCAGCATAAATTAAAAATAATGGTCAAAACATTTGGATTTTAACATAGAAAGCAGAGATTGGACTCGTTGGCACAAATAAAAGAGTTGAACAGGTCGGTTTTTGGATAGAGCAATTGTTGCTGTTTATTCAAAAAATTGGCAACCTTGCGGATATGTATGATTATAAGAAATATGGAACATCATTAGTTTTCGACACAAGTTCTTTTGATACTGGTATTGGAGAATTCATTTTTAGTATTTGCTATGATGTTATAAACAAAGATTATGTAATTTACATTACTGATGTAAATTGGGATTTTAAATATAATACAAGCAAATATTATAATTTAATGACTGAACGTAAAAAATCAATTAACAAAATAATAAATGAGGTTATTAACCAATATCTAAAACAAATTTTGATTTTAAAATAAAAACCCCGCATGCAAACCTCTGCGGTGTTTTTCATAGTTTTTACGGCTTGAGAATCACCGCAGAGTGTTGCACTTCTATTTGGAAATCGCGGTGAAACGAAGGATGGAGGGATGGGCGGCATGCGAATTATGGCAACAATCTATATTGAAATCTACAGCCTTGGTGGCGATGACGAAAGATTTTGGCCGAAATACGCCATTCTCAACACAACAACGTAACTTTCTGTTAACCAAAGCGTTATCGTAACGAGGATGATTTTTGCCGCCCACGCTTAACATTCCACGCTGCGATACATGCCTAACCAAGGGGCGACAGATGGTCTTTCGTGGTGCGAAACATGGCCTTTCGAAGGGCGGTTAGGTAGGTATCGCAACACGAAAGATGCCTAACGGTGAGCGCATGCCGTAAATTTGGCGTGGCGAAGGCTGAAAAACGATGGATTCGGCGGCTCATTCAACAAAAAACGCCGCACAACTTTTGCACCAAAATATCGGACAAGACACACTGCGCTACACACAGAGAAGCGCGGCGATGGGTTTCTCACCACACGTTTTTCACCCAGATTCAACGCACAAACGTGAACGCTCGGCTGAGACCAACAACGTCGGAGTGGCGGCAACGCAGCGCACTGGCTTTTGCGGCGTGCGCTATTTTTTTTCCGCAAATGTTTGGTAAAAAAGAAATAATTCCATAAATTTGCAAATGAAACCCCACAATAGTTCAACATTTATTAAAATACGATAGCCTATCGACACATCTTTACTTCATAACTAAACACTTACTAAGAAATGAAGAAACTTGCAGAAATGACCGACGAACAGTTGGCATTATGCTATGTGGATGGTAACAACGAGGCTTTCGATGAACTGTTGTCACGCAACCAATCGAAAATCTTCGCATATATCATGTTCGTCGTACGCGACGAGGACATGGCCAACGACATCTTCCAAGAGACGTACGTCAAAATCATCGTGAAGCTGCAACACGGCAAATATGCACCGACTGGAAAGTTCGGCGCATGGTGCATGCGCATTGCTCACAACGTCATCATGGACTGGTATCGCGACCAGCGCTCTGAGCGCATCGTGGAGCCGACCGAGGACAACGACCTGTCGAACCTCGGCCAAGAGAGCGTCATGGTGGCCAACATCGAAGACCACATGCTCAACGACCAGGTGCTATGCGACGTGCGCAAGATGATGAACCATCTGCCACCCAGCCAGCGCGAAGTGGTTTACATGCGCTATTACCAGCAGCTATCATTCAAGGAGATTGCCGACACCACCAATGTGAGCATCAACACCGCATTGGGACGCATGCGCTACGCCCTTATCAACATGCGACGCATGGCCCGCGACTACGATATGCAGCTCCAACTGAAGCTGGCGTAAAGGCCAAGTCACACAAGGCAAGACAAGCGCGGAAAGCCCATGAGGGCACAAAGCGCATACCACAAAAATATAAGAATCATCCACGATAAAGCCCCACCAGCGTCAAAAAAACTGGTAGGGCTCTTTTTTATCCCAAACACCAGTAGGATAAAAATATACTATTTATAGAGGAAAAATGCCGCCATCATGACCCAATGACGATGAACGACTGGAGCGCGCGAGCCAACGAACGCATTGCCTTCGGCAGCCCAAACCACCCACGTTTCACAGCCTATGCCCCCACCGGGTCGCCCCTTCAGCATGGCGCCACCAGAAAAATAATGGGGGCGAATGGCGAAATAGGAAGCGCTATTGCTTGTCGCATTTGGTTATTCTTATTATCTTTGCATACAGAAAACATGCCTACACAAAGCTTGTGCAACGACATAGAATATGAGATACTCACTTAATACCCAACACCCCATCAGCGAAACCATGAAGAAAACCCTCATCCTGGCCGTGGCCTCTGTGGCAGTGATGCTGCTCGGCAGCTGCGGCACAAAGCACCCCGTGGCCACCCTGCCCTCGTTCGACGAGTCGCGCCCCGTGGTCACCGAGCTGCCCACCGAGGTACCCACCTACCCCAACGCCAACAAGGAGTTTGCCAGCGTGAAAGACGCCGCCGACGTGGTGCTGGGCCGCACCGACCTCAAGGCCCTGGCCAGCAAGTATGGCTACAAGACGCTCGTGGGCTACGCCGTGTATCGCCTCGACAGCTACGACACCATGCTCTATAAGAATTGCCTGCCCGCCAAGAAGGTGGGACAGGGCGTCTACACCGACACGCCGAAGCCGCAGCACAAGGGCACGTCGAGCTACGTGGCCGTGACGAAAGACGTCACGATCGGTGTGTTCAACAACAAGGCATACGAAAACCTCGTGGAGCAAGTGAAGAACAGCGGGTTCCGACTGCTGGAGCAGGGCTACGAGGACCATTACACCAACGGCCTGGTAGACGCCTACTGCTACGCCTCGCGCCGCACGGTGCGCCTGAGCAAGGCCGAGAACCAATAACCGCCATATAAGCACGTAACAACACAACACGCCACTGCAACACCTTAGAACCATCATCTAAAGATACTACCGTTTATGGAATCAAGAAGAAATAAAGGTAAGTTGTTGCGCCAGCTGCGCGACTACGGTATCATTACCATCGCCATGTTGCTTGGCGTCATTGGCCTGAACCTGTTTCTGTTGCCCAACGAGATCACCACGGGCGGCATCATCGGTGTGGCCTCAATCGTCTATTGGGGCACGGGCATCCCTGTGCAAGACACCTTCTTCGCGCTCAACGCCGTGCTGCTCATCGTGGCGCTGAAGGTGCTGGGCTGGCGATTCTGCGCCAAGACCATCTATGGCGTGGTGGTGTTCACCGTGGCATCGGCGGTGCTGCAAAGCGTCATACCACCCGACCTCCATCTGCTGGCCGACCAGAAATTCATGGCGTGCATGGTGGGAGCCGTGTTCCTCGGATCCAGCGTGGGACTGGGACTGTCGGCCGGCGGATCGACCGGCGGATCGGACGTCATCGCCGCCATGGTCCACAAGTACCGTGACGTGTCGCTCGGCCACATCATCCTGTTCTGCGACCTCACGATCATCACCTCGTCCTACGTGGTGCTGCGCGATTGGGAGAAGGTTCTCTACGGCTACGTGCTGCTGTTCGTCATCTCGTTTGTGGTCGACCACCTCGTCAACTCGCTGCGCCGAAGCGTGCAGTTCTTCATCATATCCGATAAGTATGAGGAGATTGGCTTGGCCATCAACAAGATAGCCGACCGTGGTTGCTCCACGCTCAATGGCAACGGCTTCTTCACCAAGAAAGACATCAAGGTTATTTACTGCATCGCCAAGAAAAGCGAGTCGAGCTTCATCTTCGATCTCATCGACGAGATCGATCCCAACGCCTTCGTGGCGCAGTCGGCTGTCATCGGTGTGTACGGCCAGGGCTTCGATCGCGTGAAGGCGCACCGAAAGATCAACCTGAAGGAGCTACAAGAGAAAATGGCCGACGCACCACAACAATAGCCTCTTCAGCCTACAGCGCCCCACAACTAAGCATAATCCCAAATCGGTCATTAGACCGAAAAAGGCGAATGGTTAGGATCTTATGGATTCTTTTCAACTCTTGTCAGCGTTTCTTTCGGCATCTTGCTTCCAGTCGCGTTTCGCCATAGCCCGCTATGGCTTCACCGCGCCTGTCGCAACCTGCTCGAAACAAACGCTAACAAGAATTAAAATCTAATGACCGATTTGGGATAATGCAAAACGATTCAACCATTCAAGTCGGAATAGCTGAATCGTTTTTCTATTTATGATTTCAATGTCTCCTCCTCACATTGGGTTAGGCTTCGCCGAGCCTCGTGGCCAATGGCCCATGAGGGACGATGCCGTTAGTTGACCTCATGGATTGCTCTGCTTACCACTTGCAGGCAGCGCTTGGCTTGGCGATGGAGCAGGCACAGACGTCGCATGCCCAAGAGATGCAGCACGCATAGCTTCCACGTGTGACGATAAGGCAGGCTGGGCAGCACAATATCATGCTCGTCACCCGAGAGTTCGAAGGTCGTCAGCTGGATATTGAGCAGCGCGGCATAATAACGTGCGAAGTCTGCGTGACCCCGAAAGTCATAGTTGTGCAACATGCGCAGATGGCCTTGCAGCAGATCGCGCCACCCACGCGCATCGGCCTTGACGGTGATGCCCGATGGATTATAGGTATAGCGGTAAGTGCCGCGGCTCGTGGTGCGAAGCGTGTGGACCTTCGGCAACAGGCCGCCCATGGCATAAACGTCCTCAAACAGGCGACCCTTGGCCCATGGTGTGCCGTCGAACAGCGAACGACGGTAAATCTTGTTCCATGCGTAGGTATGCTCGTAGCCACGGCAACCCAACCAATAATCGCCAATATGGGTGTATTCGCGCTCAGGAAGTTTGATGATCTTCCGACCGCACGAGGTTTCTCTCACAAACGAATATTCGAGGATGTCGTACTCCGGATGGGCCTCGAGCATGGCCATCAGGGGCGCGTAGGTGTCGGGCAAGAGGTAGTCGTCGGAGTCGACAAACGTCACATAACGGCCCTTGGCGTAGTACAATCCCTCATTGCGAGCGTCGGACAGTCCGCCATTGGCCTTGTGGATGAGGGTCACATGGGGCCGGTTTTGGTAGCGGTTGGCCACAAGCACCGAGCGGTCGGTGGAGCCATCGTCAACCAGGATGACCTCCATGCCCTCCACATGCTGGCCCAACACGCTCTCCACACAGCGGGCAAGCGTGCGCTCCACATTATAAATGGGAATGACAACCGACAGCAAAATGTTCTCGTTCATGGGCATAAGGATGGATTATGGAGCAGCGATACACAGACTACGCCTGCGCTGTGGCACCAAGGTAGCGCATGCGGAGCGTTACAACTGCAAAATTAAGGGCGTTTGTTCGATTAGCCAAACGATTATTGGATAAATATGATGAAAAAACGCCATTTTTTCGTTACAAAATACGGATAAATCATAAAAAACGATAAATAAACGCGATAATAGTACCAATAGCGCGATTAATTCATATTTTTGCAACGTTAAACTACATAAGGCAACAATTATGAAAATGAAGAAAATGATTCTCGCGGGCCTCTTCGGCCTTGCCCTAACCGCAACTGTCAGCAGCTGCGGCAATGGTAAAACGGATGCTCTGCAATCACAGCTCGACTCCCTGAGTATGAGTGACAGCCTCCACCAGGAGGATATCCGCCAGATGGCTGAGTTTGTGAATGTCATGTCGGCTGGCCTCGACAGCATCTCCGCACAGGAGGGCATGTTGCAGCAGATGGGCAACAAGGAAGGCGGCGCCATCGACAAGAACAAGATGAAGAGCCAACTGCTCGACCTTGCACAGACCCTGAAGCGCCAGCGCGAGCGCATAGCACAGCTCGAGGCTTCGGTGAAGGACAACAAGTCGGCTTATGGCCAACGCATCAACAAGCTCATCGCCTATTACAAGGCCCAGCTCGATGAGAAGGACAAGAAGATCGCCGACCTGGAGGCGCAGCTCAACGAGAAGAACACCAACATCGCCAAGCTCACAGAGGATGTGAACAGCCTGACAAGCACCAACACACAGCTCAAGGGCACCGTGGAGACACAGACAAAGACCATGGAGGCACAGAAGACCACCATCGCCGAGCAAGACGCTTCGCTCCACACGGGATTCGTGGCCATTGGCAGTTCCAAGGACCTCAAGGCCAAGGGCATCATCAAGGGTGGATTCCTCGCCAAGAAGAAGGTGAACGTGGCTGACCTCAACACCAGCAACTTCACACGCGTGGACATCCGCAACTACAACAACATCCGTCTCAACTCCGACGATCCGAAGATCATGACGCAGATGCCGGGTGGATCGTATGAGCTCAAGGACAACGACGACGGCACCACCACACTGCGCATCAAGGACACGCAGTTGTTCTGGAGCGTCAGCAAGTACCTCGTAGTGAAACTCTAACACCGCTTAGGCGGCATCGACAGGCGGCGGCCGCAAGGCCAACCCCGCATACACAAGGAGGTGTGGCAAACCCTTCAACCCAGCGGTTGAACGGTTTGCCACACCTCCTTCGTCGTTAGGGCCCATCAACAAACATCCCCCCGCCCACTCATGGATAGATGAGGAGGCAGGAGGATGTTCAGAGACTATTATAAATACTACAAGTTGAAATATGCCTTCACATCGGGCATGGCGCCTGGCTGGGTGCAGACAAAGGCGCTCACTTCCACGGCGAGCTTATGGGCCTCGGCCACGCTTTTGCCCTCAAGAATTGAGGCGCAGAACGAACCGGTGAACGAGTCGCCGGCGCCAACGGTGTCGGCCACTTCCACCACGGGGGTCTTCTGGAACGAGACGCATCCCGGGGTGAACACATAACTGCCGTTCACACCACATGTGAGCACCAACATATCGAGGTCGTACTTGCCCAGGATGAGCCAGCACTTGTTCTCAATGTCGAGGCCAGGATAGCCAAACATGCGGCCAATGACGATGAGCTCCTCATCGTTGATCTTCATCACGTTGCAACGTTTCATCGACTCGCAGATCACCTCCTTCGTGTAGAACGTCTGACGGAGGTTGATGTCGAAGATCTTCATGCAATCCTTGGGCGTGGCGTCGAGGAACTTATAGATTGTCTGACGGCTCACCACATTGCGCTGCGCCAACGATCCCCAGCACACGGCACGCGTGTTCTCGGCGATAGCTTGCAACTCGGGGGTGAAGGGAATGTTGTCCCAAGCCACATTCTCCTTGATGTCGTAGGTGGGAACACCTTCGTCGTCGAGTTCCACTTGCACCGTTCCCGTGGGGTAAGGCACCCGAGGCATGCAATAATGCAGGCCTTTCTCCTCAAGTTGGGCGATGGTCTCATCGGCGAGCTTGTCCTCACCCAGCGCACTCACGGCAATGGCGTTCAGCCCAAACTGGCCGGCATGATAGGCGAAATTGGCTGGGGCGCCGCCCAGTTTTCTACCATCGGGAAGCACGTCCCACAGTGCTTCGCCCAGTCCCACTACATATTTATCTTTCATGACGTTATGATTTTTAGTTATATTAGTTGATGATGGATCATGCTTTCTTATTGCTTTACCTTATTGACATACGTGAACAGGTATGCCACACCGACTGCCATCACGGCAACAGCGCCCACCTGACCGACGGCGTCGCTGGCGAAACCCATGAGCAAGGGGAACACCGTGCCGCCAAACAGGCCCATGATCATCAGGCCGCTCACCTCATTCTTGCTTTCGGGCACCGACAGCAGGGCCTGCGAAAAGACGATGGAGAACACGTTGGAGTTGCCGTAACCCACAAGGGCGATGGCAGCGTAGAGCAACGTCTGGTTGGTTCCGACGAACATGCCCAACATGCTCAGAGCCATCATCGACACGCTGATGATGAAGAAGGTGCGGGGCTTCATGACACGAAGGAAGAACGAGCCCGTGAGGCATCCCACCGTACGGAAGATGAAATAGAGCGATGTGGCAAAGGCGGCGTCGTTGAGTGTCCAGCCCAAACGCTCCATCAGAATCTTCGGAGCCGTGGTGTTGGTGCCTACGTCGACACCCACGTGGCACATGATGCCAATGAACGAAAGCAGCACGATGGGCTTGCCAAGCAACTTAACACTGTCGGCGAGCGACGAAGCTTTGCCCGTTTCCTCGTCCTCGGGAATCGACGTCACAGACAGGAAGGCGGCGGCAGCCATGCCAATGATCATATAGAGGGGGAAGAGCACACGCCAACCGTAGCCGAAGCTGGGCAGGGCACCCATGGCTCCCCACATGGCAATGTAGGGCGCGAGGAACGAGGCGATGGCCTTCACAAACTGGCCGAAGGTGAGCGTAGCTGCCAGGTTGCCCTTGATCACCACCGACACCAGCGGATTGAGCGACGTTTGCATGAGGGTGTTGCCAATGCCCAGCAACGAGAATGTCACGAGCATCAGGCCAAACGACTCACCGAAGAGCGGAAGGGCCAGCGACACGATGGTCACCAGGAGCGACAGCAGCACGGTGCGTTTCTTGCCGATCTTGTTCATCAACATGCCCGTGGGCACGCTGAAAAGCAAGAACCAGAAAAACACAAGCGAGGGAAACATGTTGGCCGTGGTGTCGTTGAGATCCAGGTCGGCCTTCACATAGTTGGAGGCAATGCCTACCATGTCTACAAATCCCATGGCGAAGAAGCAGAGCATCACCGGGACAAGGGTAAGTTTTATAGCTTTCATTATCTATGTTTCTTTATTGATTTACATTCTGTTATCACACCTATCAAGCTGCGGTAAGCGCCCTCAGAGGGCCAACTTGTGCACCTTGACGTTCTTAAACTCGGCCTTGCCGCCCTCGGTGTACAGCTTCAGGTTCTCGTAAGGAGCCACAGGGAACACCAGGTTGGTCATGGCGATGCGGCCTCCATCAACAAACAACTCCACCGACGACTTGTCCACAAAGATGTCCACATGATACGTCTTTCCATCGCAGAGGCTCAGCGGGCCCCATGTGGCAAGGGCGAAATCGTTCTTGTAGTTGATGGCGTTCTCTATGCGTGCGGGCTGTTTGCCCTCGGCGGCGCGCTGCTTGTCCCATGCCTGCTCAATGTCGTGGGGCACCGACTGCTTGCCAAAGTCGGTCAGTCCACTCTCGGTGCGGTCCATCACCACCTTGCCCTTCTTCATGTCGAAATAGATAAGGGTGCGCTCGTTCTTGTTGTTGGAGATTTCGATGCCTGCTATGCCGTTGGCGTCGGGTGTGATGTCGGCCTCCACTTCGAAGGCTCCCTCCATGCCTGCGGCCGCACCGTTGAGCGCCTTCTGGCCGTCGATGGTGGCGTCGGCCATGTCGTGCGTTGCCTTGCGCAGCGCCTTCACCTCGGGCGCCACATCCTCCGACACATAGTATTTTCCGTCTTTCTCATAGAGCTTCAGTTCGCGCGGCAACCCGTTGGCGCCACGGTTCTGCTTAAACGGCGTGATGTTGGCATACTCCCAGTTGCTCATCCAAGTGATGGCCAGCACACGGTCGGCGGTGTTGGAGAAGGTCACTGTGGCATAATGGTCCTTGCCATAATCGAGCCACTTCACCTCATTGGCGTCGGGACAGGTAAACTGCTTGCCGTCGAAATCGCCCACGAAATACTCGGTGGCGCTACCTCCGAAGATGCAGCCTGGGTTGATGTTCATCGTCATGACCCACTTCATATTTTTCTTGTTGCCGTTGACGGGCAGTTGGAAGAAGTCGGGGCACTCATACTGGCAGGGCTGCTGGCCCATGCCTTTGCCAAAGGCACTGACGTAGGTCCACTGCTTGAGGTTCTTCGAGCGGTAGAAGCGCGTCTCCTTGTCGGCCGACACGATCATGTACCAACTCTTGTTCTTCTCATACCAGAACACCTTCGGGTCGCGGAAATCCTTCAGTCCGTCGAACGGGGTGAGCACGGGGTTGCCCTCATACTTGGTGAATGTGCGGCCGTTGTCGTTGCTGTAGGCCACGCATTGCACCTCGTCGTGGTTCACGCTGTTGTTGGTATAGATGGCGATGATGGCGTCCTTGCCAAATCCTGCCGTGTTGCGCTTGTCGACCACCGAGCTACCCGAGAAGATATGTCCCATGGTATCGCGTGCGATGGCTGGCTCCAGGTTCTCCCAGTGCAGCAGGTCCTTGCTCACGGCATGTCCCCAGTGCATGTTTCCCCACTTCGATCCGTAGGGGTTATACTGGAAGTAAAGATGATACTCGCCGTCCTTGTAGACCATGCCGTTGGGGTCGTTCATCCATCCGTAGAGCGGTGTGAAGTGGTACGACGGACGGTAATAGTCGGTGTTGGCGGTATCAAAGGTGTCGCTGAGTTTCATCAGACTGGTGGCGATCGATCCTTCCTTCAGGCCCAGGAACTTCACCGTGGCCTTGTCGGCCTTGCCCAAGGCGAAGGGCACATAGTAGTCGACGCCGTTCTGTGCGAGGCGCACATCCATCCAGGTGTCGGCATTCGAGCCGGTGGAGAGCATCACCTGGGCCTCATCTTTCTCCTCCTGCACGGGCAGCAAGAGGTAGCGAGTGGGATGCGATACGCTAACGATGGTGGTGTCGCCACGGTGCGATATGTTCATGTTCTGTGCTGTTGCGGGCAGAGAGGTTGCTGCGACCAGGCCGACGGCCATGGTCATGATGGTATTCTTTTTCATGGTTTTTGATTGTGTTATGAGTAATAAGGTTGATGGATTCTTAGAACTTGAGCGAAGCGTTGACCTCGATGGTGAACGGGCGCAGGTAGCTTCCGGTCATAATCTGGTTCTTGATGTCCTTGGCCTCGTCCTTGGTGATGAGCTCGGCTCCTGCTATGCTGCCCTTGGCGCCCGTCTGGTTGAGGAAGTTGACCACGGTACAGCCCAGCGAGAGGCGCTTGTTGACCTGCCAGTTGACACCGCCAAAGGTCTCCCAGTGGCCATTGAAATAGTAGGCCTCATTGATGTTGGCGTAGGTCTTGCTGAAGTAGCGGAAGCTGGTCCAGAGCTTGATGTCCTTGGTGATCATGTAGCTGGGGTCGAGCTCAATGAGTATCTCGGGAATCTCGGCCACGGTGTTTCCGGTGGCGTTGATGGTGCCCGTGTAGCCGTCGTTGAAGGTAACCGAGGTCTCAAACTTCTTGTAAGTGGGCTTCTGGTAGGTGAAGAGGCAGTGGAAGTCGAATCCCTTGAACGGGTGCATCACGGCGTCGGTGGTCCATCCCCAGGTCTGAATGTCGTAAGAGAGCGGCGCGGCCTTGATTTCGCTGCCATGCTGGAGGTTGAGCGTTGAGTTGTTGTTGGTCTTCGAGATGTAAGAGAACATCGATGTGAGGCTCAGCCATGCGTTGTTGTAGTAGATGCCCACGCGGCCCAGCGGCACTGAGATCTTGTCGGTGTTGGGCATGGTGGCGGGTGCGAACGCCTCAAACTTAGGATGCTGCACGATATAGGTGAAGTCGCCGGTGAAGCCGAAATTGTCGGTCAACTTATAAGTGGCGGCCAACGAAAGGTCGTAGTTCAACCAGTCGTAGCTGAGGTTCACGGGTGAGATCACGGTTCCGTCGGCAGCCGTAGCGCCCAGGTAATAGTCGGGGAAGCGACCCACATAGTTACCGGCGGCGTTCTTCACGGCGGCGTTCTCGCCGTTGAGGCTCTGCCATTCGAGGCGTGCGCCATAATAGAGGTTGAACTTCGGTGTCACGTCCCAGTCGTGGGTGAGATAGAGGGCGAGCTTGTTCTCGTGGCCCTTGTAATACTCCGAGGCGTTCTTGTTGAAGTCGTAGAAGTAGCTGTCGCGCTTGTTGGCGTCCCAGAGGCGCACGGCATAGCTGCCATCGGCGGGCACACTCTGGTCGTACATGGTGGTGTTGGAACAGTAGTCGATGTTGTAGAACCACTCGTTGAGGCCGAGACGGAGCGTCGAGTTGCGCCATTGCTTACTGAGCTCTGAGGTGAAAAGGAACTCGTCGATGGTGCCGGCGTTCAGGCACGACATGCGGGTCTGAACGTATTGGCCCTCATAGGCTTTCTGTTTTCCGTCGATATCGGTAAACTGGTAGTTGTAGGCCGCTTGGCTTTCTTGGCTCTTCAGGTCGATGATGGCCATCGGCGTTTGGTAAACCATGGCGCCACGGCTGTGGTCGTAACGGGCCACCACCTTCCACTCCAATCCGTTGTCGAAGCGGTACTTGTTCATCAGCGAGAGCTCGCTCGAGCGGTTCAGGCAGGCGTCGTAGAGCGTGGTCTGCTCAAGTTGGCCCGTGCGCATGTTGCGATAGGTCATGGTGTTCTCGGTGGGCAGGTACGATGTGGTGCCGAGCTTAAACTTTCCATACTCCTTCACGCTGCCATCGCCCACATAGATGAAGGGCGCGCTCTGCGTGGCGTAGTTGTAAACGTTGTGGCTGTTGCTGTATTTGTAGCCCACGGTAAACTCGCCCGCGTTGTTGTCGTAGCGCTTGGTGACGAGCGCCTTGTAGATCTGGGTGCGGTCCTGGTAGGGTGTCGACTTGATCTTGAAGGTTCCCGGGTCGAAGTCTTGGTACATGTTCACGCTGTAGAACCAGTTCTTTCCCATGTCGCCATTGAGGTTGAGCGACATCTCTTGCAGGCCGAAGTGGTTGCTCTTGTAGTTGAGCGTTCCATTGAAGCCTTTCTCTCCGAGCTGTGTGAACGAGTTGACGGCGTAGCCGATGTTGCCGGTGGTGATGGCCGTTTCGGCAATTTTCAGCAGTCCCTGATGGCTGAGGCTGGCGTCGCCTCTCCACATGGTGTTCACCGTATGGGGGTTGGTGGCGTAGGTAACGGGCAGACCGTTCTCCAATACGTTGACGTCGGCAGAGGGCAAGCCAATCTGAATCTCGCGCGGGCCATTGGCGCTGGCTGCGTTGAGCATCACGTTACGGTTTCCTTCTTCCTTAGAATGCGACGAAGCGTGCTCTTCTTGTGCGGCGGCGTTCATGCATACCATAAGAAGCATCATGCTGCCCATTGTTGTTACTATCGATTTCATGCTATTGATTGTTTAGGGTTGTTGTAATTGAAGTCTGTCGCAAAATTATGTAGGAATATGACTATCTGCAAGAACAAAATGTTCGTAAGCCCAAACGATTCGTTCATGGTAACAATTGTTGCAGACAACGAACGATCTGTTGCATTCATGGGGCGTTGCTTGGGTTGGATAGCCTCATGATCAGCGTTGGAACGGCAAGAAAACGACCATGGAATGTGGCAAAATACGGCAACGAGGCTTTTTTTCGAATAAAAATCCTTGTTTTTGTTCCTAACAGCCCATATTTGCACTATCTTTGCAAACGATTGCGAGGCGCTCGGCCATAAGAGAGCAAGCTCTCATGGCGCTCACTGGCACGATCCCTAAATACGATAGGCGGCGCCGATGACATTATTTTACCCTAAACCGCGTTCATGAAACCGTTTAAATCCCTACTCTGCCTGATAGCCACCCTGGGCGTACTGGCTTTCGCTTCGTGCGGAAAGCGACATCCTAAGTATGTTATTGGCGTGTCGCAATGCAGCGAAGACGTGTGGCGCGACAAGCTCAACAACGAGTTGCGCATAGCGACTTTCTCTGCGAACGACGTCGACCTGCGTATCTCGTCGGCCGACGACGACGTGGCATTGCAAACCCAACAGATCGACAAGTTTGTGGAAATGGGCGTCGACCTGCTGATTGTGGCACCCGGACAGATGAAGGTGTCGGGGGCCATTGAACGCGCCTACGACAAGGGCATACCCGTCATCGTGTTCGACCGGCGCACCCATTCCAACAAATACACGGCTTTCATTGGCGCCGACAACGAAGAGATGGGGCGCAACATGGCACGCTACCTCTCAAGCCAAGTGAAGGGGAACGGCCGCGTCCTGGAGATATGCGGCCTCTACACCTCGTCGCCCTCCATAGCACGCCGCCGCGGTTTCGACATGGAGGCGGCACAACACAACAACCTGCAGATTGTGGAACACATAGAGTGCGACTGGACTGAGCAGCAGGCTTACCGACAGATGGACTCGCTATTGTCGGCTCCTCACGCCGCCTTCAATTACGTCTTCGCCCACAACGACCGCATGGCCGTGGGAGCCAAGAATGCTGCACGCAAGCACGGGCTCGACCTCAACGCCATACATTTCATAGGTATCGACGCCATGGCACATAAGGGCGGCGGCATGCCAATGGTGAGAGACGGTGAGCTGATGGCCTCCTACATCTACCCAACACGAGGCGACAAGGTGATGAAACTGGCCATGGACATCCTGGAGAAGCGACCCTACAAGCGCGAGAACCTGCTGTCATCTGCCTTGGTGACGGTCGAGAACGTCAACGTGCTGCTCAACCAGGAGGAGGAACTCGAGCGACAGACCGACAATCTCTTGTCCCTGCGACGTCGCGTGGAGACCACCACCAACGCCTTCGACACGCAGCGCAGCTACCTCTTCATGCTGCTCTTCCTCGTGACCCTGCTTCTTGCGGCATGCGCATTGGCCATCAAGGCTTACATGGGCAAGAAGCGATACAACGCCCAACTCAAGGAGAGCATGGTAAAGCAGCGCAAACTCACCGACGACATGGAGCGCATGACACAGACGCAACTGCGCTTTTTCACCAACATCTCACACGAGTTGCGAACACCACTGACACTCATCGCAGGCCCCGCCGACCAGTTGGCCGAGAACCCGACCATCGTGGGAGAGCCACGCAGACTGGTGGAGATGATTCGGCGCAACGTGGGAATCCTCACACAAATGGTGAGCGAAATACTGGAGTTTAGAAAGATTCAGAACGAGAAAGCCAAGCTCACGCTCAACCATTTCGACCTGGCCCACGAACTGCGCCTGTGGAGCGACGACTTCAAGGCGGTGGCCGAGCGACGCGGCATCAGGCTGAGTGTGGAAGCGCCGACCGACGCTTGCTGGGTGATCGCCGACCGGGAGAAGGTGGCGCACATCTTTTTCAACCTCATGACCAATGCCCTGAAGTACACGCCGCCCAAGGGAAATGTCACCACACGCCTCTGCCACGACAACGATAGCTACACCATTTCCGTAGCCGACACAGGAAAAGGTCTGAGCGATAACGACCGACAGCACATCTTCGAGCGCTTCTACCAAGCGGCAGACGCCGTGGGAGGAACGGGCATCGGACTGGCCATCGTCAAGGCTTACGTAGACCTGCACCACGGACAGGTGGGCGTGGAAAGCCAGCAGGGCAAGGGAAGCACCTTCAACTTCACCATACCCGACTCGCAACCGGGCTACGACGCCTCCCAGGACAAGCAGGCGCAGGTGAAAGCCGACACACTACTGGCCGACGACTACTCGGTGAGCGACGTGGCGGCAGAGCACAACCGCGCCCTTGTGACGGGAACGGAGGACTACGACAACGACCGTCCACTGCTGCTCATCATCGATGACAATGTGAGCATGCGCGCTTACCTGCGATCGATCCTCGCACCCCACTACAACGTGATGGAGGCGCAGAACGGCGAGGAGGGACTGGCCGTGGCGCGCAAGAATGTGCCTCAACTCGTGGTGTGCGACGTCATGATGCCTGTCATGGACGGACTGGAGTTTTGCCGACTGCTGAAGGGCGACTTGTCGACCAGCCACATCCCCGTGGTGCTGCTCACGGCACGCACACTCGAGAAACAGCGCGCCGAGGGTTACGCCACGGGCGCCGACTCGTATATCACCAAGCCGTTCGCCGCCGAAACGCTACTGGCGCGTGTGGCCAACCTGCTGAAGAGCAGGGTGCAACTGCGCCGTATGTTCACGGGAACCACCACCGAGCAGGAGGAGCAAGAGGCGCTCAGCGCAAAGGACCAGACATTTGTGGAACAATTGCGCAAAACCATCAAGAGCCACATTCCCGACGCCAACTACTCGGTGGAAGACCTGGGCGAGGAGATGGGACTGAGCCGCGTGCAGCTCTATCGCAAGGTGAAGGCGCTCACGGGCTACACGGTGGTCGACCTGCTGCGCAAAGCCCGTCTGGCCCGCGCCAAGCGACTGCTCGAAACCACCGACAAGAACATTTCGGAAGTGGCCTATGAGGTGGGATTCTCCACACCGTCCTATTTTGCCAAGCGCTTCAAGGAGGAGTATGGCGTGAAGCCGGGCGAGTTGCAGTAGGCGCATCTGCCCGAGGCAAGCAGCCTATAGGCGGTAACGCCACATGTGAAGATTTTTGGGTAAAAAGTTGTGCGGCGTTTTTGCGCGAAATAGCGAGCGAAAACGCCGTTTTCATGCATTTTTGCGATCAAACAGGAGGCTCCTATTTGCCGTTAGGCATCTTTCGAGTTGCAATACATGCCTAACCGTGTCTCGAAAGACCATGTTTCGTGCCTCGAAAGGTAAGGGATCGTCATGCGAAAGGCCATGTTTCGCAAGGCAAAATGCGAAATGTGGAGGGCGGAATGTGGAGCTCAGAACACAACTTGCTGAAAATCAACCGATTGGATAAAATCGCTAAGAATGGCGCATTTAGGCCAAATAGTTCCGTCGTGGAAAAGAAATGTGTAGATTGATGTATAGATTGTTGCGAAGATTTACGCATAAACGCCATTCTTCGTTGGCCTTCCTTTCCTTGGGGCATCTTAGGTTTCGCATTAGCGCCCATCGGTTGCCAAGTGGCAACACATAGGCCATCGCAAGGTGTGAAAAGTAATGCCGTTGGATTCCTAAAACTCTCCGATTTCAAAAGTTTATGGTATCAGATTCCTAAAACTTTCGATTTTCCGAAGTTTATGGTATTGGATTCCTAAAACTTTCCATTTTCTGAAGTTTACGGTATCGGGTTCCTTGAACTTGGCGTTGGAGTTGAAACAAAAAGATTGAAGGCCACCAGGGACTCGCTTGCCCGAGGTGACCTTTTTGAAAAGAGAGTAATTGAAAAAGTTGTCTCTCCGAAGGATGGGGGTGATCCTGTAGGAATGATATGTCCTTCATTGAAACACGGACACTCCGCGAAGTGTTCTCTTGCGTGATAGGGGATCCTTTCTTCTCGCAGAAATGTCCTTATGGGTTAGGCGGCCATTACTCTCTCACAGGGTGGCCACCCTCTCATCTTTTGTTTGGCCGCACCCTATCGCAGGGTCGCAGCCTCTCTCTTACACAAATTTCTATTTATATGGGTGCATCCTAATGCATGCGTCGCGGCTGGTGGGAAAAGGAACTGGCGGCCGTTCCGCCAGTTCCCGAGGTCGTCGCTCGACCTCTTATCCTCCCACTAACCATGGGGTCAATCCTTGCGGGTGTTGACCCCGGTCGCTCCCACAACCTAAGTTGAGGAGCGTTTTGGTTGTCGTCTGCGTCGCGATCGCAGCGTTGTCGTCGTCAATCTGTTGTCGTCTGATTCGTCAATCCGTCGTCTGTCGATTCGTCAATCGTCCTCCTTTGTTATTCCATTCTGTTGTCGTCTGATTCGTCAATCCATCGTCTGTCGATTCGTCAATCGTCGTCTGTTAATGCGTCGTCTTATTCTCGTCGTCTTAGGGGATGGGGTGTCAATGGTTCACACTGCGATTCGCGACGGGCCCATTGCGTATTGTTGGGCCTTAATCTCAGTTGCAAATTAGTACTGATGCGATAAAATCGCATAGTTATTAAAATTCATCAAATAAA
>NZ_JAXVAE010000147.1:0-17222 GCF_037460745.1 Hallella sp.
CTTTATTTGATGAATTTTAATAACTATGCGATTTTATCGCATCAGTACTAATTGATAAACAAGAATTAATATGAAGACAATTTTCAAATATGCGTATGTGGCGCTCTTCACTGTGTTGGCCTTGGCCTCTTGCACCGATGAGTTCGACTACACACCTGCCAACCCCAACCAGTTGGGTGGCAACGCTACCATCGAGGCCGCCAAGTCTTCTTACACCTTCCTGCCTGGACAGGATCAGGCCGTTAGCTTCGTTGTGAATCGCGTGGATACGACGCAGGCTGACACGGTGAACTTGGTTTGCGACAATGAGTACTTCACCGTTCAGCCGGTTATCTTCAAAGCAGGCGAGGCCAGCAAGACGGTTACTATTCACGGAAATGTTCCCGTGGGTAAGACTGCCAAGGTGGCTGTCTCGGTTGCCGACGAAGACGCCTTCCTTTATGGCATTAAGGAGATCTCTTTTACAGTAAACGTCTATAAATCCTATGCGGGTGTGCTGACCTCTGGTTTCTTCCGGAATCCGGTGGATGTCGTTATCTATGACTTGACGAACGGCGACTTCATGGCCCCCGGTCTGTACGAAGAAGGTTACGACTTCAAGTTCCATATCGACTTCGAGACGAACGAAGTGACTGCCAAGCCTCAGTATATCTTCGTTTACAATGAGGATTACGGTCGCGTGGTTATGATGGGTCGGGGTGAGGATCAGATTGTGTATGGCACATATGATCCTGAGACGTTGACCGCTTCTTTCGAGGACACGAAGATGTATTTGCCCAAAATCGAAAATTCATTCGCGAAAGCTTTCACGGAGTACATCACCTTTGCAGAGGATCCCAACGCTCAGTAAAACAGTCTGAGTAAAGCAATAGAATTTGCCGGATAGGACAAACCATCCTGTCCGGCTTTTTCTATCTTACTTTGCTTTTTTCATAACAACAAGCAAACACGTTGTGTTTCGAAAAAGACACATTGCCGTTTCCTAAACACAAATCATTATTATCGTCAATCATGAAGAAATTTATCATTTTCGCATTCGTCCTGTTGGCTTCCCAAGCCCTGCAGGCACGCGAGCGCACACAAGCCGACTTGGCCAAGGCAGCCCTCTCGGTGCTGCAGCCGGGTGCGTCGGTGAGCAAGAACAAGGCCGCCTCCGCTCCTCTCAAGGTTCTTCAGCAGGATGCCACGCTGACCGTGATGGGCAACGACGCCCTGGGGTTCGCCGTTCTCAGCAACGATGACGCTTGGCCCGCCGTGATCGGTTACTCTGACGCGGCGTTCCAGCCAGAGCGCAACGACGGTCTGAAGTGGTTCCTCACCACAGCCTCCGCTGCCATGAGCCAGGGTCGCCAGTATGCCCCTGTGGTTCCTTCCGGCGATTTCAAGCCCACCGTGGAGCCCATAGTTAAGACCGTTTGGAGCCAAAGCTCCCCTTATAACGACCAGTGCCCCACACTCACGGGTGGCAAGCCTTACCCCACAGGATGTGTGGCCACCGCCCTCTCACAGATTATGTATGGCTTTAAGTATCCGGTGCATGGCACAGGCAAGGCCACGCTGAGCGTCTCGGCCGAGGGAGCCGGCGGCATTATCTCCGTCGACTTTGGCGCTGCCACCTACGATTGGGACAACATGTTGCCCGATTACAAGGCCAACAGCTATACCGAAGAGCAGGCCAAGGCTGTCTCCACGCTGATGCTCCACTGCGGAGTGGCCGTGGGCATGAACTATAACCCGTCGGGCAGTGGCGCCTATTCGCATGAGGCCCGCTACGGCATGATTACCTATTTCAACTACAACCCCGGCATCAACTTGCTCACCCGCAAGTATTATTCGACGGCCGAGTGGATGAAGATCCTCTACACCGAGCTCAACACGGGCCGCGCCATTTACTATACCGGTGTCGACAAGAGCTCGGGAGGCCACGCCTTCGTTTGCGATGGTTACAACGCCAACGGCTTGGTTCACATCAACTGGGGTTGGGGTCCCGAAGGCGGCAACGGCTATTACGACGTGGCCCTGCTCGATCCCACAGGCTATCAGTTCAGCGAGAGCCAAAACATCCTTATCGGAATTGCTCCTACGCAGGTCATGGACTATGCCTCGCATGTCTATGGTGAGACCGGTTTCACTGTGTCGCGTGTCAACAAAAGCCTGATGAAAATTGACGCCGGATCGATGTATAACATGACCGGCGAGAATTTCACCGGTGAGATAGCGTGCCTGATGGACATGGGCGACAGCCTGAAGGTGCTCAAGTCATTGGTCGCCGATAAAATAGGCAACTATTACAATGTGGGCACACTGTCGGCCATGGTGAAGTTGCAGGCATCCACCATCCCCAACGGCACGTATCGTGTGTTCATTGGCTCAAAGTCGACCAAGGATAAAGGTTGGCAGTTGGTGCGCCGAGTGGCTGGCGACGTCAACAGCTATAAGGTGACCATAAGCAATGGCGACTTCTCCGTTCGTCCCGTCACCGATGACACTTGGACCACCCGTGTGAGTCGCATTGAGGCATCGGCCCCGAAGGTTCGCCAAGGTGTTTATACCATCGACGGCCGCTATCTTGGCACCAACACCGATCGTCTTGGTAAGGGCATGTATATTATCAATGGCAAAAAGGTTATCAAATCATGAAACGTTTCTTTCACATCCTCTTTTTGATGGGAGTCGTCCTGGGTGCAGTTTCGCTCAGTTCATGCAACGAAGACAACGAGGACACCATCGACGACGCCTATCGTTACTTACACAACTCGTTCAAGGGCAAGCTCGTTTGCGTGAGCGAGACACGCACCGATAGTGTCGTGATGGACACGCTCGACGCCACCTGGGCCATCAGCACCAGCAACAAGCTCACGCTGAACGACGTGCCCCTGGTCAAGTTGCTCGTTGGCGTCAACAACGCCGAGCTCACTGAGGCCGCCAAAGCCATGATGACGCAGACCATCACCGCCAACGTCACGGTGAACCACGTGTCGCCCATCGTGTTCGCTGTCGATCCGCAACCCCTCACCACCACGGTTCGCTATGGCGGTGCCGACCACCAGTTGCGCATCACTTTTGCCAATGCCGCCAACCTGAGTTGGGGCTCTTACAGCACCAGCGACAAGTCGGTGGTTATCAACCTCGTTGAGGCCGGTGTGTACCTCGACGGCAGCAGTACCAACCTCCTGCCCAAGCGCATGCCCCTCTTGTGGTCTACGCAGCAGAAGGTGAAGCCTATCCCCTAATCCCCTCTGATCGTGAGAGAACACAGGCTATCCCTGTCGATAGCTTATAAGCCAAAGGCGCCGAACAGCCATCGTGCTGTTCGGCGCCTTCGTTGGTATATGCTGATTTTGTCGCTTACCTCTTCGGACGGCTGCCTGCCCACGGCGCCTACATCGTGCGACAAGGCGGCAAGAGCGTGATGCTCGTCAGGTAAGAAGCTATCCGAGCCATAGCCTCTCATCTCAGGAAAGGGACACACCTCGATAAGGGGTGTGCCCTTCTTTCGTGAACACAAGGTTTGAAAACACGCAACAATCTATACCAAGAACTACACTGTTGTTTTCCACGACGGAAATGTTGGGCGCAAATACGCGATTCTCAGCACATTTACCCAACACGCTAAGAATCAGAGCATTACTACCAAAGTTCAACATTCCACACGCCACATTTCATACTCCACCTCACGGTTAGGCATGTTTCGCGCCTCGGAACATGCCTAACCGAGGCGCGAAAGATGGTCTTTCGCAACTCGATACACGGCCTTTCGCAACCCAAAAGATGCCTAACGGCAAAAGCGAAGCGCGGTTTTTCCGATGAAATGGGGCAAAAATGAGCTTAGCGCTCGCTGGTTCGCGCAAAATCACGACACAACTTTTTCACCAAATTACCTGACAGGGCTTCATCCGCCAACTACCCTGTCGCCTCAAGCCGGCTATATCCGGAACCTGCCTCGGGGTTTGTTTGGTCAAAAAAAGCCGCCCTTTTCAGCAACTTTAACCACCGTCACTTTGTGCACACCGAGATTCTTTATAATTTTGTTGGTCCAAAACAATGGGTAGGAGCCAACTGCATCGCCCCCACCGACCAACGGCGTCGGCAGGAAGAGAAGGGCTAACCGCCCACTCATCCACCCCACTGACAAAAAAAACAAAGTTCATATCAGCATGAAGAAAACACTACTTACCGCGGCGCTCACGCTGGCTACGGTGGCCACGATGGCCGTACCCGCCAAGCGTGGACAATGGCGAACCGTGACGCTCAGCGACGGGCAGGCCGTGCGCGTAGAGCTGCGCGGCGACGAGTTTAACCATTACTGGCAGGCGGCCGACGGCACACGCTATGTGGAGAACGACGGCGTATGGCAGAAGGCCAGCGCCCAAACGCTCATGGGCATGCGGCGCGGAGCCGCACGCCGCAACACCGCCCACATACGCCGATTGGCCACCAGGCGCAGGGCGCAGGGCTACACGGGCAACAAGAAAGGCCTCATCATCCTCGTGGATTTCCCCGACAAGCCGTTCAAGGCGGACCACACCCAAGCGCTCTTCAACCAGATAGCCAACGAGAAGGGCTACTCCGAGAACGGATTCAAAGGATCGGTGAGCGACTACTTCAGCGCCCAGAGCAACGGCCTGTTTAACCTCTCGTTCGACGTGGTGGGGCCCGTGCGCATGTCGAAAAACTCCACTTACTATGGCGGAACCAACAAGAATGGCGACGACGAGCCGGTAGACGAACTGGTGAAGGAGGCCTGCCGCAAGGTGGACGACCAAGTGGACTTCGCCAACTACGACTGGAGCGGCAATGGCGAGGTCGACCAGGTGTTTATCCTCTACGCCGGAAAGGGCCAGGCCGACGGGGGCGCCAACAACACCATCTGGCCCCACGAATATTGGCTCTCGGCCTACCCAGGCGGGTCGCACATCACGCTCGACGGTAAGAATATCGACACCTACGCCTGCTCGAGCGAGCTCAACGGGCAGAACGGGCTGAGCGGCATTGGCACCATCTGCCACGAGTTTTCCCACTGCTTGGGCCTGCCCGACTGGTACGACGTCTACTACAGCGGCAACTTCGGCATGTGCGACTTCAGCCTCATGGACATGGGCAGCTACCTGGGCGACGGCATGACGCCCCCCAACTACACCGCCTGGGAGCGATGGTACAGCGGTTGGACGGAGCCCATCGAGCTTACGGCCGACACCACAGCCATTAGCGGCATGCTGTCGCTCACCGAGAACGGCAACACATACGTTATCTATAACGAGGCCAACCGCAACGAGTATTACCTCCTGGAAAACCGCCAGCAAACGGGATGGGACGTGAACCTGCCCAGCCACGGACTGATGGTGAGCCACGTGGACTACGACCCCACGATATGGGAATACAACATTGTGAACACCTTCACCGAGAAGGGCGACGACTATGAGCAACAGGGCGTAAGCAACGACCACCTGCGCATGACCATCTTCCACGCCGACAACGAGGACGGCGAGAGCTTTTACGACGACGGAAGCTACAACATCGACTCGGAGATTCACGACCTCTATCCCTACAACGGTCTCGACTCGCTGACCAACCGTTCCGTTCCCGCCGCAAAGGTCTACAACGCCAACACCGACGGTAGCCATTTCATGAACCTCGGACTCTACCGCATCACCGAAAACAGCGATGGAACCGTCAGTTTTGAGAGCCGTCCCACAAGTGCGCCAAGCAACGATGTGCCAATCGTGGGCAACTACCTGCTGCACGAAACGTTCGACAACTGCAACGGCGAAGGCGGAAATTCGGGCGGTTTCAACGGCAATCTGACCACGGGTATGTTCTCGCCCGACCTCGACGGATGGGATGCCACGGTGGCCAACGGCGCCGATCGCTGTGGCCGTTTTGGCAACAGCAAAACAGCGGGCTTCGTCAACTCACCCTCGTTCACCGCCGTGGCCGACACCATGACGCTCTCGTTCCGCGCCGCCGGATGGGATGCGAAGCGCGACGGCACCGACCTGCTGGTGGTGCTCAAGGGCAACGGCACGTTTGTCGACAGCCAGTCGACCGACATGAGCCTCACCATGGCGAAGGGCGCCTGGACCACCTACACCCTGCGTTTCACCGCAACGGGCAAGCTCTGCATCAACTTCCAGCCCAGCAAGCGCTTCTTCCTCGACGACGTAGCTGTGACCGTGCCCAGCGCCACGGGCATCAGCGCCATCGAGGGGGTGCGCCCCACCAAGACGGGACGTGTCTACAGCCTCTCGGGCCAGTATCTGGGCACTGATCTCCGCACGCTGCCACGCGGCATCTACATCATGGACGGAAAGAAAGTGGTGAAATAAACACAAATTATCTTTTCACGTGTTGCCAAAACGATGAAAAGGTAGTACCTTTGCAAAAAGAAACAAGACAATTAAAAACAATACAGTTATGGCAAAAAAAGCAATCCTGATGATCCTCGACGGATGGGGCATCGGTCAGCACGACAAGGGCGACGCTATCTTCAACACGCCGACTCCTTACCTCGACTATCTCAACGCTACATGCGCTCACTCACAGCTCCACGCTTGCGGTGAGGACGTAGGTCTGCCCGACGGACAGATGGGCAACTCGGAGGTGGGACACCTCAACATCGGCGCCGGTCGCGTAGTTTACCAGGACTTGGTGAAGATCAACAAGGCCTGCCAGAGCGGCGACATCCTGAAGAACCAGGAGATTATCAACGCCTATAGCTATGCCCAGAAGACGGGCAAGCGCCTCCACATCATGGGACTCACCTCAACCGGTGGCGTACACTCAAGCCTCAACCACCTCTTTAAGTTGCTCGAGATCTCGAAGGAGTATGGCTTGAAGGAGACCTACGTGCACTGCTTCATGGACGGCCGCGACTGCGACCCGAAGAGCGGCAAGGGCTTCATTGAGGAGGTGCTGCAGTGCTGCGACAAGAACGACGCACACATCGCCAGCATCGTGGGACGTTTCTACGCCATGGACCGCGACAACCGTTGGAACCGCGTGAAAGAGGCTTACGACCTGCTCGTTGAGGGCAAGGGCAAGCAGGCCGACGACCTGCTGAAGGCCATGGACGAGAGCTACGCCGAGGGCGTGACCGACGAGTTTATCAAGCCGATCCACAACGCCAAGGTGGAGGGCACCATCCAGGAGGGCGACGTCATCATCTTCATCAACTTCCGCAACGACCGCGCTCGCGAGCTCACCTACGTGCTCACACAGCAGGACATGCCCGAGGAAGGCATGCACACCATCAAGGACCTGCAGTACTACTGCATGACTCCGTACGACGCCAACTTCAAGGGCGTGCATATCCTCTATCCGAAGGAGGACGTGCGCGACACACTGGCCGAGTATCTCTCAAACAACGGCAAGCGCCAGCTCCACACAGCCGAAACGGAGAAGTACGCTCACGTAACGTTCTTCCTCAACGGCGGCCGCGAGCAACCGTTCCCCGGCGAGGACCGCATCCTGGTGCACTCACCGAAGGTGGCCACTTACGACCTGCAGCCTGAGATGAGCGCTTACGAGGTGAAGGAGAAGCTCGTGGGTGCCATCAACACACAGGAGTATGATTTCATCGTGGTGAACTTCGCCAACGGCGACATGGTGGGCCACACGGGCGTCTACAACGCCATTGCCAAGGCCGTGTGGGCCGTCGACAACTGCGTGAAGGATGTGATCGAGGCCGCCAAGGCCAACGACTACGAGGCCATCATCATCGCCGACCACGGTAACGCCGACCACACCATGAACGAGGACGGCACACCCAATACCGCCCACTCGCTCAACCCCGTGCCGTTCATCTACGTCACAAACAACAACTCGGCTACCGTGAAGGACGGCCGTCTGGCCGACGTGGCGCCTTCCATCCTCCACATCATGGGCCTGGAGCAGCCTGCCGACATGACGGGCGAGTGCCTCATCAGCGACAACAAGTAAGCAAGAGGGGTAACCTCCCGTAACAAGAAGATTACCGCATCTGGCGCATAAACATAGAGAATTAGGCAGACGGACATGCATCACGACATTGCCCTCTACCTAATTCTCTTTTTCTTTTGAACCCCAATCGGCCACGAGACATGCATGGCACGGCGAGGCGCGCTTCCCACACACGGGGAACGCGCAACATGTCGGAACGGGGCGTACCATCCAATCATTTAGACCAACCAACCATGAACGTCAAGATAGAAGAGAGTTGGAAACAACATTTAGGGGCGGAGTTCGACAAGCCCTACTTCACCGCTCTCACCCAACAGGTGCGCCAAGAGTACCAGGGCGGACCCTGTTACCCACCGGGAAACCTCATCTTCAACGCCTTCAACCTCTGCCCCTTCGACCAAGTGAAGGTGGTGATCATCGGGCAAGACCCCTACCATGAGCCCGGACAGGCCATGGGACTGAGCTTCTCGGTGCCCGAAGGGGTGGCCATGCCGCCCTCGTTGCTCAACATCTTCAAGGAGATTCGAGACGACCTGGGGACCGACATGCCCGCCAATGGCGACCTGACACGATGGGCCAAACAGGGGGTGCTGCTGCTCAACGCCACGCTGACCGTGCGAGCCCACATGGCCAACAGCCACCAACGATTGGGCTGGAGCCTCTTCACCGACGCCGCCATCCAAGCCCTGTCGGCCCACCGCGAAGGACTGGTTTACATGCTCTGGGGTGGCTATGCGCGCTCCAAACGAGCACTCATCAATGGCCAGAAGAACCTGATACTCGAGTCGGTTCATCCCTCTCCCCTGTCGGCCAACCGCGGCGGATGGTTCGGGCAGCACCAGTTCTCACGCTGCAACGCCTACCTCACAGAGCAAGGCCAGGCACCCATCGCATGGTAAGGCAAGCACGAAAACCAACGTTTTCGTTAAGCCAAATGAGCAGAGGAAATCTTGTTGAACTCTGCCATGGCGAGAAAACGAAGGATGAAATCCAACCATTTCACCGTAACGAACAAACAACCCAAACACCATAACATAACATTCATGAACGACAACAAACGAGGAGGCGAACTCCACATCATACAAATTGGCGACGTACTGGTTTCGCCCGATATCTTTACCGAGGAGTTTTGCTGCGACCTCGACAAATGCAAGGGCGCATGCTGCGTGGAAGGCGACGCCGGAGCACCCGTAACGCTCGATGAAATCGGCTCTATTGAGGAATCGCTCGACGCCGTGTGGGAGGATCTCACCGCATCGGCCCAAAGCATCATCGACAAGCAAGGCGTGGCCTACTCGGATGCCGACGGCGACCTGGTGACGAGCATTGTGGGCGGAAAAGACTGCGTGTTTACCTGCCACCAAGACCTCACCGACCACAACGACGGCCACACCATCCACAACTGCTGCCTCTGCGCGCTGGAGTGCGCCTGCAACGCTGGCAAGACCCAATGGGCCAAGCCCGTCTCGTGCGCGCTCTATCCCATCCGCGAGAAACAGTTTAACGGCGGCCTGGTGGGCATCAACTACCATCGGTGGGACATCTGCAAGGACGCGGTAAAGAAGGGACGTGAGCTGCATCTGCCGCTCTACGTATTTCTCAAGGAGCCTCTCATTCGCCGTTTCGGACAAGACTGGTACGACGAACTGCTCGGCATAGCAGAAGAACTCAAGAAACAAGGAATGCTGTAATCCACCCCCAAAAGGCACGGAACAAAACTGGGAGAAAGACAAAATGGTGCCTTTCTCTCCCTCAATACACACAAAAGAGGGTGTGTCAAAACTAAAATGACTACTCTTCAAAGTTACAGATTATAACTATGATATTAAAAAGGGTCGTATCAAACTCTGTATTGAGTAATGATACGGCCCTTTCTTTAGTCTTTTAGGATGCTCAAATTTCAAATTATAAGTTCATATTTTCAAAAAATGAGTTTTGACACACCCTCTTCATCGTTTAACCCCAATAGGTAAGAAAAGGCGTGGGCTGCTCTCACACGAGCCATGCCCTTCGCTTAGCTTTTGCGGTTGCTGCTGTGAGAGCAGCCATTGCCTTCTCGCAGCTTCCACCCTGCCATTACCAAGGCAAGCCGTCGCCATCGGGCTCATAGGCCGTTTGGATGGCTTCCACAACGGTGATTTGGTCGCGCCTGAAGCGGCGGTCGCCCGTTACCCGCACCCTTCGGTAATCGGCCATTCGGAAAACGGGGTACGCTTGTTCGTCGAGCTGACCGTTGCAAACATACTCCAAGCCATCGTAACTGATACGCTCGCCACGGCGCGCCTCGCGCAGAGTGAGGCGAACCATACCGTGGAAGCCCACTCCAAACTCGTAAGACACGCCGCAACCATCACGGTCGAAATAGCGATAGCCGTCGGTATGCACATGGCGGAGCACAGGATGGGTGGCCGACAGGTAAGTGACCTTGGACCCTTCGGCGGCCTTGCGCTCATCGGCCGTGAGCCATAAGGCAGGGTTAAACCAAGCGGCTTTCCACGAAGCGTCGTGCAGGCGACCATCCACGTGCTCCTTCCCATCGACCGTCCAGCGCGAGTTGGCGCGGCGGCATAACCACCCTCCGTCACTAAAGCGAGAGAAAGGCGCGCCAGAGGCGTCGACGCCAAAAAACTGAACGCTGACCTGACTGCTATCCACGTGGGGATAGGAAGGCGCATAACAAAGCGCCACCACATTGGTGTCGGCACGAAGGAAGGGCGTAACGTCGAACGTCATCACCACGGGTTGGGAGTCGGCCTGCAAGCGAGGCGGGTAAAACAAAGCCGTACCCACATTACATTCGTTGACATAGAGCTTGAAATAACCGGGCGAGGCCACCGTAACGCGAGCCTCAAGCGGCAAGCCATCCTCCACGTAGGTTTGTCGGAACCATACGTGCGAGAGGCTGTCGGGCTGTGGTATGCGGATCCAATGACTGCCAAACTCCTGCGCGCACAAGGTTGTCAGCCAACACAAAGCCATCGTTATCAACCAAACTCTTCTCATAACCTAAAAAGGCATGCCACACGATTCAAGGTGTGGCATGCCTATCCTATTTATTCGATCGTTAACTTTCTGAATATCCTATGTTCCTGTTCCATCCCACCATGCATCCATACCGATGAAATCGGCGATTTTGGGAAGGTGGATCGTTCCAGGAGCCTGCGCATTATGCGTCGATGTTGGCGTAAGCGGCATTCTCCTCGATAAACTCGCGGCGCGGCTCCACATCATCGCCCATGAGCATAGAGAATATCTCGTCGGCATCGGCTGCGTTCTCGATGGTGACACGCTTCAGCAGGCGCGTCTTGGGATCCATGGTGGTCTCCCAAAGCTGCTCGGGGTTCATCTCACCCAAACCTTTATATCGCTGTGTGTGGATGCGCTTGCCGTCTTCCACGCCCTCGCCATACTTGTCGAGGAACAGCTGGCGCTGCTGCTCGTTGTAACAATACTCGCTAACGCGCTTGTTGCCCTGGTGGAACTCACACTTGTAGAGCGGCGGCGTGGCGATGTAGAGGTGTCCATCCTCGATGACCTTCGGCATGAAACGATAGAAGAGCGTCATGATGAGCGTATCGATGTGAGAACCATCGACGTCGGCATCGGTCATGATGATGATCTTGTCGTAGCGCAACTTGTCGATGTTGGCCTCGCGGTCGTCCTCGCCCTCAACACCAAATCGGACACCAATCGACTGAATGATGTTCATCACCGACTCGGCCTCGAACACGCGGTGCCACTGCACTTTCTCAACGTTCAGGATCTTACCACGCAACGGCAGGATGGCCTGTGTGTAGCGGTCGCGTCCCTGCTTGGCCGATCCACCAGCCGAATCACCCTCGACGAGGAATATCTCACATTGCTTGGGGTCTTTGTTGGAGCAGTCGGCCAACTTACCGGGGAGGCCGCCTCCGCTCATCACATTCTTGCGCTGCACGCTCTCGCGGGCCTTGCGGGCGGCGATACGAGCCGTAGCGGCAAGGATCACCTTCTCGCAGATGCGCTTGGCCTCATCGGGATGTTCCTCGAGGTAATCGGCCAAAGCCTCGCCAACGGCCTGCTGAACGGCACCCACCACCTCGCTGTTGCCCAGCTTGGTCTTGGTTTGTCCCTCAAACTGAGGCTCAGCCACCTTGATGGAAATGACCGCCGTAAGACCCTCGCGGAAGTCCTCACCGGCAATCTCTATCTTGGCTTTCTCGATCTGCTTGGAGATCTGCGGATCGTTGTCGGCATAGTTCTTGAGCGTACGTGTCAGAGCCATGCGGAAACCGGTGACGTGCGTACCACCCTCGATGGTGTTGATATTGTTGACGTAAGAGTGAAGATTCTCAGAATAATCGGTGTTATACATGATGGCCACCTCGATGGGCACACCCTGCTTCTCGGTCTTCAGGTAGATGACGTCGTCGAAGAGATGCGTGCGGTGACGGTCGATGTAGCGCACAAATTCCTTCAGGCCGTCCTTGGCGTGGAACACCTGTGTGCGGGTCTTACCCTCAACATCGGCGCGCATGTCGTTCAGCGTGATGCGAATACCGGCGTTCAGATAAGCCAGCTCGCGCATACGGCGGGCCACCACATCCCACTGGAATGTTGTTGCGGAGAAGATGGTGGGATCGGGCCAGAACTGTTGGCGTGTACCACGCTTGGTGGTCTCACCAACCACCTTCACAGGGTAAAGGGGGCGTCCCTTCTCGTATTCCTGCTGGTAAATGTGTCCATCGCGGAACACCTGCGAGAGCATGTGGTATGACAGGGCGTTCACACAACTCACACCCACACCATGCAAACCACCAGACACCTTGTAGGAGTTCTTATCGAACTTACCGCCTGCGTGAAGCACGGTCATGACGACCTCGAGGGCACTCTTGTGAAGCTTCTTGTGCTCGTCGACGGGAATACCGCGACCGTTATCTTCCACCGTGCAACTACCATCGGTGTTGAGGGTCACCTCGATGTCGGTGCAATAGCCCGCCATAGCCTCGTCAATACAGTTGTCTACCGTTTCGTTGATGAGGTGATGAAGACCCTTCTCTGAGACGTCACCGATGTACATAGCTGGGCGTTTGCGAACGGCCTCAAGACCCTCGAGCACCTGAATGTTCGAGGCTGAATAATTATCTTCGGGGTTGTGAATATCTGCCATTTTAATTCAAATAGTTTATTGTTGCAAAGATACTAAAATTTGCCCAAACCATGAAACTTTTGGCATGAATAAATACGCTTCAAGCCAATTCGTTTAGCGGTTTGGAGCGAGGCGTTCCCACTTATCCCAAATCGATCGTCATTAGACCGAAATGGGAGAGTTATTATGATTGTACGGCTTCTTTCCAACTCTTGTCAGCGTTTCTTTCGGCATCTTGCTTCCATTCGCGTTTCGACATAGCCCGCTATGCCTTCAACGCGACTGTCGCAACCTGCTCGAAACAAACACTAACAAGAATTGAAATCTAATGACCGACTTGGGCTTACCAATCGGTTTCCTCGCAGACCATCCCAATATGCCGTCCAGGCCGCAACAATATGGCGTTTAACCCAATGACTGATTAGGGTTTAACAAGAGATGACATGCCGCATAAACAAGACGACGACGCGCAAGTGTTTACCTCAAGGTCGAAGGGATCAAAAATCAAGAATACAGGGGGTAAAGATCATCGACCGGCAGGAAACCATCGGCGACGGGCTGGGGCGGAAAAGAAGGTGCTTCCACAAAACAACTTAAGGCCGCGCTCTCGTTAGAGAACACGACCTTATATGACTAATAAGCTATGGCTCGAAGCTTATCCGAGCTTCTTGATGTGCAGAGCAAGGCTTGACTTGAGGTTTGCGGCCTTGTTCTTGTGGATGATGTTTGTCTTAGTCAGCTTGTCGAGCATCTTCTGGACAACAGGATACATCTTCACAGCCTCGTCCTTATCGGTAGTGGCGCGAAGCTTGCGGACTGCGTTACGCATAGTCTTTGCATAATATTTGTTGTGAAGCGTGCGGACCTTGGTCTGACGAATTCTCTTGAGTGATGATTTGTGATTTGCCATCTTTATCTTTTTCTTTTCTTGTTTTTTGCCTTTAGGAGTAGTCCCTAGCAGAGTCGAACTGCTCTTTAGAGAATGAAAATCTCTCGTCCTAACCGATAGACGAAGGGACCATCTGCTTAATTTTGCGGGTGCAAAGTTACGGCTTTTTGTTTAACCTTCCAAATTTTAATTGAAATATTTTCTCTAAACGCCTGATTTTTCGTATTTTTGCCCGTGTATGGAAATGAAAACTTCAGCGATTGTATTGCACGCTTTGAAATATGGCGAGTCGCAGTTGATTGTCGACTTGTTTACTCGCGACGCAGGAAGGGTGTCGTTCTTTTGTCATTTGCCCAAATCGAACAAAGGAAAAATCAAGAAACAACTGTTTCAACCCCTTACCCTCCTGGAGGTGGTGTTCGACTATCGCCCGCAAGCTTCCATGCAGCGCTTTCGCGACCTGCGACTGGCCAAGCCGTTTGGTTCGGTTCCTTTCGACCCCGTCAAACTGTCGATTTCGCTTTTCTTGGCTGAGTTTTTGAACTATGCCACGCGCAACGAGCAACAAAACGAGTTGCTCTACGACTACGTGGAGGACAGTCTGTTATGGCTCGACAACGTGTCGGGGCAATACGCCAACTTCCACTTGGTGTTCATGATGCGCCTGTCGCGGTTCATCGGCTTCTTCCCCAACCTGGCCGAGAGCGACGCCCACCAGTGGTTCGACCTTCGCAACAGCGTGTTCACGGCCGTGCGTCCGCCCCACCCCAACTACTTGGAGCCGGCCGAAGCCTCGCGCATCGCACTGCTCATGCGCATGAACTACAAGAACATGCACTTGTTCCGCATGAGCCAAGCCGAGCGCAACCGTTGCGTGGAAATCATCCTCAACTACTACCGCCTGCACGTTCCGGGATTCCCGGAGATGAAGTCGTTGCCCGTGCTGCAAACGCTTTTCAGGTAGGCCACGCCACGCCAGCAAGTTCCGCTGGCCTCCTTTTCATTCTCGCGCAATTACTCAAAAGGCTTCCAACGGGACATTTTCTCATTGAGAAAAGCCTTCAGGTCATCGTTCTCAAGCACCTCCACATGGTCGAAGAGTCCCAGGATGAACCGACTGATACCAACATAGCTCACCAGTTCGGCCTCGAAAATCCAATGGCCTTCGTCCTCCTGGGTAATCATAGAGGTCGAATGGGGATACTCCTCAAGCATGAGGTTGCGGGCCAGCAGGTCGAAGCGCAACCGTATGCGGTACTTATCCTCGCCGGCGAACATGAACATATCGGTGAACACCTCCTTGTGTTTGCTCTCGTTGAACCACGGCGTATCGACCAGTTCCACACGGTCGATACGCGACACTTTGAACGTTTTGTTCACGCCGCTCTTCAGCTCATACGCCCTCACATCGCTCTTGTCGCCAAGGAAGGCGAACGGCTCCACCAAACGATCGGTGACGGTACTGCTATGGGGCGACGAGTAGCCGTGGAGGATGGCCACACACTTGCGGCGCATGGCACGCTCAAGTTGCGTCACATTATTATATACATGGCGCTGGATGCGCACATCGGTGTATTGTTTCAGGCTATAATAGCGTTCGAGCTTGCGCTTGAGCATCGACGCCATGGCGTTGTCTTTCTCCACGGCGGTCAGCAGTCCGTGAAGATACACAGCCTCATTCTCGGTGAAATCGACGGCCGAGGCGATGGATTGGAAGAACGGGGAACGCGGGTGAAGATGGTAGTTGCGACCCTCGTGAACCACCTCGAAGCCCGACTCGCGCAGCACGTCGAGCGTGTAATAGAGGTTGCGCACGGAGGTCCCGAGCACCTCTGCCAGTTCGTTGGCGGTATGGTTTTGGCCGTCGGTCATCGCCTGGATGAGGTCGAGCCATTTGGTCATGGTTGATGGAGCTGACATAAAAATCGGTTTGAGAAAGGAAACACTCGGTCGCGCCCGTCACTCCTTGGGGAGCGCATCCCAATTGATGGAGGTCTGCCGGTTGCCTACCAGGTTGAACGTACGGCGATGGTAGACCGACGGGCCGTGGGCCTCCAGGCCAGCGTAATGCTTGGCGGTGGGATAACCCTTGTTGTGCTCCCAGTCGTAATAGGGGCACTCTCGGGCCAACGCATCCATGTAATCGTCGCGGTAGGTCTTGGCAAGGATGCTCGCCGCTGCGATCGACAAATACTTGCCGTCGCCCTTCACGATGCACGTGTGGGGCAAGCCGGGATAGGGATCGAAGCGGTTTCCGTCGATAATGAGCGCCTCGGGCGCCACTTGCAACTGGGCGATGGCACGATGCATGGCCAGAAATGAGGCGTGCAGGATGTTCACCTTGTCGATCTCTTCGGGCTTCACCTCGCCCACAGCCCATGCCAGGGCGTCGCGCTCGATCTGCTCACGAAGGGCGTATCGCTTCTTCGCCGTGAGCTTCTTCGAGTCGTTGAGGGCCGCGTTTTCATAGTCGCGCGGCAGGATGACGGCAGCGGCGAACACGCTACCGGCCAGACATCCACGGCCAGCCTCATCGCAGCCGGCTTCCAATAAATCGTGATTATAATAGGGTTCCAACATGTACATTTAACGTTTTTAACAAGTAAATATTGTGCTGTGAAATGACATTTCTTTGCAATCGGGTAACTTTGCAGCAGAAATCCAAACCAAATCGTAAAGCCTTATGGAAAAGAACGTCACATTATCAGCATCGAGCCAGACAGAAGTAAACTTCCAGTCGGTTGCCAACAGTTTGCAAACCGCTGTCGCCAAGATGGCGCAAAAGGCCATGGCTCCCTTGGAGTGGTTGCGCAGTTACTACTCCAACATTTGCGAAAAGCAACTGACAATGGGGCAGACCGGCACGCTCGTCAGCGCCCAACTGGCGTTTATCGCCACCGCCTTACCCGCCGACGCGCCTTGGCTCTTCCGCATAGGCTGCGGCATATGGTTAGCCGTATCGCTCCTGCAATGCAAGAAATTCCTGTCGAAAGACTAAGCCACAGCACGTCGTCGGGCACGAACCCAGCCGACCTCGCAACCTCTTCGTCGCCCTAAGCGACGCAACACGAGAAAGCCATTCTCACCCACCACTCACCAACAAGTGGGGGATGGAAGTGGCTTTCTTGCGTTATCACAAAACGAAATGGTGCCATGCAAATGAGCATGGGGTTTTTGCCATGTCATTTACCTGACACCATCAATAGTATAATCCCAAATCGGTCATTAGAAAAAGTTTCTTGTCATTTTCTAATGACCGCCATTAGA
>NZ_JAXVAE010000148.1:0-7839 GCF_037460745.1 Hallella sp.
TAAATATCAAATATATAACTATAGTTAAGCGATTAATATCGCATCACTAGTAAAGAAAAAACAATGAAGCACATGGATACAGCAAAACAAACGACGCTTGGCGGAAGTTTCTCCCTTTACGGAAAGGGACTTCACACAGGCCTAAGTCTTACCGTGACTTTCAATCCCGCTCCAGAAAACACAGGCTACAAGATACAACGCATTGACTTAGAGGGCGAACCCATCATCGAAGCCATCGCCGAGAACGTTGGCGACACACAGCGCGGAACCGTTCTCCAATGTGGCGAGGTCAGAGTGTCGACCATCGAGCATGGCATGTCGGCCCTTTACGCATTGGGCATCGACAACTGCCTCATTCAGGTCAACGGCCCTGAGTTCCCCATCCTGGATGGTTCAGCAAACCCCTATGTGGAGAAGATCAACGAGGTGGGAATTGTTGAGCAGAACGCTCCGAAGGACTACTATATCATTCGCAAGAAAATCGAGGTGCGCGATGAGGAAACAGGATCGTGCATCACCATCTTGCCCGATGAGCAGTTCTCGGTAACTGCCATGTGCTCTTTCCAATCGAAATTCATCAGTAGCCAGTTTGCCACACTCGACAACATTGCTAACTATTCATCGGAAATAGCACCTGCACGCACCTTCGTCTTCGTGCGCGACATCATGCCTTTGTTGGAGGCCAACCTTATCAAGGGCGGAGACCTCGACAACGCCATCGTAATTTACGAGAAAAAGGTGGAGCAAGCACAGTTGGACAAGTTGGCCGACCTGCTTAAGGTTACACACATGGATGCCACAAAGATTGGCTACATCCAACACAAGCCCTTGATGTGGGACAACGAGTGCACAAGGCACAAACTCCTCGACATCATTGGCGACATGGCACTGATCGGCAAACCCATCAAGGGTCGCATCATTGCCACACGGCCAGGTCACACCATCAACAACAAGTTTGCGCGCCTCATGCGCAAGGAGATTCGCAAGCACGAAATCCAAGCCCCCATCTACGACCCCAACGACGAACCGCTGATGGATAACATCCGCATCCGCCAGCTTTTGCCCCACCGCTACCCCATGCAGCTCATCGACAAGGTGGTGGCCATGGGCGCAACAAGCATCGTGGGCGTAAAGAATGTCACCGCCAATGAGCCCTTCTTCCAAGGACACTTCCCAGAAGAGCCCGTCATGCCTGGTGTGCTCCAGATCGAGGCTATGGCTCAATGTGGTGGACTGTTGGTTTTGAGCCAGTTGGAAGAACCCGAGAAATGGTCTACCTATTTCTTGAAAATCGACGATGTGAAGTTTAGGCACAAAGTCGTTCCGGGCGACACCTTGCTTTTCAGAGTAGAACTCCTTGGCCCCGTCCGCCACGGCATCAGCTCCATGAAGGGTTACATGTTCGTTGGCGACCACGTAGTGTCGGAGGCTACCTTCACCGCACAAATCATAAAAAACAAATAAATCTCTTACTATGAACCAGATAAGTCCATTAGCATTCGTGCATCCCGAGGCAAAACTGGGAGACAACAACATCATTGGCCCATTCTGCTATATCGATCGCAACACGGTTTTGGGCGACAACAACGTTCTACAGAACAATGTCACCATCAACTATGGAGCGCGCATAGGAAGCGGTAACGAGATTTTCCCCGGAGCCAGCATTTCCACCAAGCCACAAGACTTGAAGTTCAAAGGCGAGGATACCATCTGCGAGGTGGGCAACAACAATAGCATTCGCGAAAACGTAACCATCTCACGAGGAACCGCCTCACGAGGAACCACCAAGGTGGGTGACAACAACCTGCTGATGGAGAACATGCACGTGGCGCACGATTGCATCTTGGGTAGCCGACTCATCATCGGCAACTCTACCAAGTTTGCAGGCGAGGTCACCGTCGACGACAATGCCATCATAAGTGCTGTGGTGCTCTGCCACCAGTTCTGCCACATCGGAGGTTACGTCATGATCCAAGGCGGCTGCCGCTTTAGCCAAGACATCCCCCCATACATTATTGCAGGCAAGGAGCCCACTCGCTATGCAGGTATCAACCTTGTGGGATTGAGACGCCACGGATTCAGCAACGACCTCATTGATCTCATCCACAACGCTTATCGCATGCTCTATAGCGAGGGTATCTTGGCCGAGGGCATCAAGAAGATCAAAAGCGAACTTCAGATTACGCCTGAGATTCAATACATCATCGATTTTGTGTCATCATCAAAGCGCGGTATCATTCGCTAACTCATGTCGCACACGACATGCATAACGAATTACCCAACACGCATAGACCGACACATTACCAACGCACGAACGAAGGAACATCATCTTTGTTCCTACTTATCAATAAAAAGAATTGAGGGATGGGCTACGGCACGCCCTCAATTCTTACAATAGCTTGGCAAACAACCATCACAACGCGATTCCTTGATGTTACCAACGACTAAAAATCTAATCGTTATTTTAGGACCGACAGGAGTGGGAAAAAGCGAACTTTGCATTCAAGTCGCCCAACAGCTCAACACGCCAGTCATCAACGCTGACTCGCGCCAAATCTTTGCCGAACTTCCTATAGGCACCGCCGCGCCCACCAAGGCCCAACTTGCGCTTGCCAAGCATTATTTTGTTGGCACCCATCACTTAGAAGATTACTATAGCGCTTCCATGTTCGAACAGGAAGTGTTGGCTCTCCTGGAGCGTCTATACAATGGCGAGGAAGACGGCGTTCCCCACCCCAACTGTCTTATGTCTGGTGGTAGCATGATGTATATCGATGCTGTGTGCAACGGCATCGACGACATTCCTACCGTCGACGACGAAACACGCCAAACACTGAAGCAACGTCTTGCCGACGAGGGACTTCCCGCCCTTGTCGAGGAATTGAAAACGTTAGACCCCGAGCATTGGCAGATCGTAGACCGAAACAACCCTCGACGTGTGGTACATGCCTTGGAAATATGCCACATGACAGGAAAGACCTACTCCTCCTTCCGCACAAAGAAGAAGAAGGAACGCCCTTTCAACATCATCAAGATAGGATTGAACCGCCCCAGGGAGGAAATGTACGACCGCATCAACAAGCGCGTTCTTGAAATGGTCGACCACGGACTGATTGATGAGGCAAGGGCGCTCTACCCCAAACGTGGGCTCAATTCCTTAAACACCGTGGGCTACAAGGAGTTGTTCGCTTATTTCGACAACACCATCAGCCTCGAAGAGGCCATCAGGCAAATCCAGTCAAACTCACGCTGCTATATGCGCAAACAACTGACTTGGTTCAAGAAAGATACCGATATCACTTGGTTTTCACCCGAAAACATTGAAGATATCTTAAATTTCATCCATCAGAAGACACGTTAACCGACATATTTCGTATATTTGCAATAATATAATATCAACAAGCAATGAAAAAGATTAAGGCATTGGCAGGCTGGTTATGGCGTATGATGCGCAAATTCTGGCCATGGTATAAAGGGTTGTATCGCGGACGAGCATGGTACACCAAAACAGGTGTCGCTTTCGTTTCACTCATCGTCGCCTTCCTATTGTACCTGGGAGCAGTCGACATCAATTTCCTTTGGCTTTTCGGAAGGAGCCCAGGATATTTTTCGGGCATTCTCGACCCGCAAACCAACCAAGCCTCGGAAATCTATAGTGCCGATGGCAAGTTGATTGGAAAATTCTTTAACGAGAACCGCACTCCCGTGAAATACGAAGAGGTGGCTCCCGCTTTCTTCAAGGCGCTCATCGACACCGAGGACGAGCGCTACTACAAGCGCCCCCGTGGCATGGCCGTCGACGTCGTGGGCGTGTTCAGTGCCATGAAAGATGCGGTGCTACACCACGATGGACGTGGCGCATCTACCATCAGCCAACAGTTGGCAAAGAACATGTTCCGTGTGCGTTCCAACTACTCTACGGGGCTACTGGGCAAAATTCCTGGTTTGAAGATACTCATCATCAAGAGTAAGGAATGGATCATTGCTACGAAGTTGGAGACCGTATTCAACAAGAAGGAGATCATAACCATGTACGCCAACACCGTGGACTTCGGTTCCAACGCCTATGGCATCAAGACAGCTGCCAAAACGTATTTCGACACAACCCCCGACAGCCTGAAGACAGAGGAGGCCGCCGTACTTGTGGGTATGCTGAAAGCCACCACTCTATACAATCCTAAGTCGAACCCCGAGAAGAGCTTTGTGCGCCGCAACACAGTTCTCAACAACATGCGCACTCACAACGACCTCACCCGTCAGGAGTACGACTCACTGAAGGCCATCCCCATTACCTTGCATTATAAGATGGAGGAAAACTACGATGGCCAGGCCTTGTATTTCCGCCAGGCCATCTCTGATGAGCTTAAGGACTGGTGCGATGAGAACCATTACGACCTTTACAGTTCGGGATTGAAGATTTACACGACCTTAGACTCCAAGATGCAGAAGTATGCTGAGGAGGCCGCTAAGAAGCAAATGGAGATTGTGCAGAAGAACTTCAACAACCATTGGAGCATCTACCGCAACCAAGACTCCAATTGGCTGCGTCAGGAGCCTTGGCAAGACGAGAACCATCAGGTAATCCCCAACTTTGTGCAAAGCATTGCCGAGCGCCAGCCTTTCTATAAGGCCCTACAAGCAAGGTTCCCCGACCAGCCCGACTCTGTGACTTATTATTATAAGGAATGGAAACACCCTGTGAAGGTGTTCGACTACGATAAGGGTTCCATCACCAAGATGATGACATCAGAGGACTCCATCAAGTACATGGTGACCTTCATGCATTGCGCAATGGTGGCCATGGAACCTCAAACGGGTGCCGTAAAGGCATGGGTTGGCGACATCGATTTCAAGTCGTGGAAATACGATAAGGTAACGGCGCAAAGACAGCCTGGATCTACGTTCAAGTTGTTTGTCTATACCGAGGCTATGAACGAAGGTCTCACTCCTTGCGATAAGCGACGCGACGAATACATCTCCATGCAGGTCTACGACAAAAAGAAAAAGGAAATGACCACTTGGACCCCGACAAACGCCAATGGCTCATTCTCGGGCGATTCCATCCCCCTGAAGAGCGCGTTCGCCAAGAGTATCAACTCGGTGGCCGTTCGCTTGGGTCAGGAATTGGGAATCAAGAACATCATTGAAACGGCTCAAAAAATGGGTATCGAGAGCCCATTGGACGATAACCCAGCCTTGGCCTTGGGATCGAGTGATGTCAACCTGCTCGAGTTGGCAGGTGCCTACTGCACCATCGCCAACAACGGCATGCACCATCGACCCACGTTGGTGACGCGCATCGTCGACAGCGACGGCAACGAGGTGTTCGTGGATAAGTCCACGTCCGAGCAAGTCATCCCATACAAGAGCGCCTTCTTCATGCAAAAGTTGCTCATGAGCGGCACACACGACGGTGGTGGCACATCGGTGAGCCTGTCCGCCGCCGAATATGCAGGCAACTCATTTAGAGACACCGATTGGGGTGGCAAGACGGGAACGTCTAACAACCACTCCGACGCTTGGTTCGTAGGAGTCAGCCCCAACCTGGTTGTGGGCGCATGGGTAGGCGGCGAATACCGCTCCATCCATTTCCGCACAGGTGCGCTCGGACAGGGCGCAAGGACGGCATTGCCCATCTGCGGCTACTTCATCCATTCGGTCATGGAAGATCCTGCTTTCCAGAAGTACCACGCTAAGTTCCAAACTCCTAACGACGAGAGCATCACCAAGGACATGTACGATTGCTCGCCTTACTACGCTCCGGCACGCAACGACTCATCAAGTCTGCATCGTGATAGCGTGATGGTTACCGATGAGGAGATTGTGCTCGATGAGAATGGCAACCCCATTACCACGCCATCGCAAGGCACCACACTCGGAAAGGAAAAGACCGAGACAGGCACTGACAAAAAGCACAAGACAGAGGAAACAGTCAATTTCGACAATCTCTAAACATACTTATGCCTACAACTGGGGAAACTCAAATAGACCTTCAGAATGAAGAGCTGCAACAAGCACTTCAAATCATACAATTTACCCGCCGCTCGCTTTTCCTTACGGGGAAAGCGGGGACGGGTAAATCCACTTTCTTGCGATACATAGCGTCGCACACCAAAAAGAAACACATCATACTTGCCCCTACGGGTATCGCCGCCATCAATGCGGGAGGATCCACTCTGCATAGTTTCTTCAAGTTGCCCTTCCACCCCCTACTACCCAACGACACCCAGTACACGCCTCGCAACATTCGCAAGACGTTAAAATACAACAGTGAGAAAATCAAGATTCTGCGTGAGTTGGAACTCATCATCATCGACGAGATCAGTATGGTTCGCGCAGACATCATCGACTTTATCGACAAGGTACTGCGCATCTATTGCCACAACATGCGCGAGCCGTTTGGTGGCAAACAATTGTTATTTGTAGGCGATATCTACCAGCTGGAACCTGTGGTACGTGAGGACGATTGGCAATTATTGCGTCCCTTTTATGCGTCTGCCTATTTTTTCGACGCCAAGATATTCTACCAGATGCAGCTGGTATCCATCGAACTGAGGAAGGTTTACAGGCAAAGCGATCCTACATTCATCAGCATCCTTGACCATATCCGCACGTCACAAGTAAGTACTACCGACCTCGCGCTGCTCAACGAGCGTGTCACTTTCGACGACAACCAAGCAACGGAAACGACGAACGATAAGCAATTATCCATTACATTGTCAGCTCGCCGTGACACGGTCGACTTCATCAACAACAAACGCCTGTCGGATCTCTCAGGAGACTCCGAAATATTCATGGGTATCATCGAAGGTGAATTTCCAGAGTCGAGCCTCCCCACCCCCAAAGAGTTGGAATTGAAGATTGGTGCGCAGGTGCTCTTCGTCAAAAACGATATGGACCACCGTTGGGTGAACGGCACCCTTGGCACCGTCATTGGTTTCGATGAAGAAAAACACGATCGCATCTATGTAGTTACAGAAGACGGAAACGAACTGGATGTGGAACGCGAGAAATGGTCAAACGTAAGATACACGTTCAACGAACAGGAGAAGAAGATCGAGGAGCAAGAATTGGGCACCTATACCCAATTCCCTGTACGCTTGGCATGGGCCATTACAGTCCATAAGAGTCAGGGGCTCACGTTCAACCGCGTAAATCTCGACTTCACCGGTGGAGTCTTTGCAGGCGGACAGACCTACGTCGCCCTCTCGCGCTGCACCTCTCTACAGGGCTTAACCCTAAAAAATCCCATTCAGCGCAACGACATCTTCGTACGCACGGAAGTGAAGAACTTTGCAAAGAGCTACAACGACCCAACGGCCATAAACACCGCCCTCAAGCAGTCGAAGGCCGACAAGGAGTATTGGGATGCCATGCAAGCCTTCGACAGAGGGGACATGCAAGCAGCGCTCGACGCCTTCTTCCTGGCCATTCACAGTCGTTACGACATAGAGAAACCTGCATCTAAAAGGCTTATCCGACGCAAACTCAACATCATTAACACACAACAAAAGAAGATCGAGGAGCTCCAAGACCAACTACAACAGAAAAACGACTTCTTGAAAAAACTGGCTGTAGAGTATGTAATCATGGGCAAGGAATGCGAAATGGAGAAAATGAAGGAAGCAGCCATCCGCAACTACGAAAAAGCATTAGCCCTTTGTCCCAATATTCCTGAAGCCAAACGAAAACTCAAAAAGTTGAAACAAAAGAAATAATGTCCTTCATAAAGAAAATTACGCACTTTGTAATCAATTAGTACCTAAGCTGGTAACACAATTAATAAAAGGGGGTGTGTCAAAATTCACACCCTCTTTTAAAATATCACAAAGCCCGAAC
>NZ_JAXVAE010000149.1:0-16497 GCF_037460745.1 Hallella sp.
GTTGACGGATTCGAACCGCCGACCCTCTGCTTGTAAGGCAGATGCTCTAAACCAACTGAGCTAAACGCCCTTATTGCTCATTTGCGGGTGCAAAGGTACGACTATTATTCCTTTTCACCAAATTTTTCGGCAACTTTTTGCAGGAAAAGTGCATTTTTGCATCATTTCGGGCACAAGACATTCTTTCCTCCCCCAACCGACCGTTAGTTTTCGGGCCGCATCGCTTGGTTTCGAACAGGCCGAAACGGCCATGCTTGACACAGGAAATTTATGCAGAAACGCAACACGCAATCATCATCTTTGGTATGGGCCACCACATGGAACGTTTGCCATAACACCCTCAACAGGAGGTGCCTCTTGCCATGCCGGGCGGTCTCAGCGTTGCCTGTGTAGGGATTTTTGGTGAAAAAGTTGGTACGAGATTTCGGACGAAATAGAGCACGAAAAAGCCGTTTTTACGGATTCGGAGAACGGGAATTGAACCGCGATGGTGCGATTAGGCAGGTATTGAGTTACCAAAGATGCCTATCGGTGCCTCGAAAAGGCAGGTTTCGTCTTGCCTTTGGGCATGTTTCGCACCACGAAACATGCCTAACGGTGAGGCGGAATGTAAAAAGCGGAACGCAAAAAGCGACGAACAAAACGTAAAACGCTGACTGTTAGCTCATTGCGAAAACGCACCACAAATAGCGTATTTGCGGCAAATTATTGTGTCGTGAAAAAGAAATGTGTAGATTTCACTATAGTTTGTTGGCTATTTTCGGCCGCAACACACACATCCTGGCCAGGCGTACCTGGAGCCATCCAACAAAAAGGGCGCCTCCCCAAGGGAGACGCCCAGTTATTTGTGGCTTTTAACCGTCAATGTAATTAGTCGGCAACCTTAACAGTAGCGCGGCGGTTGAATGAGACGGGCGAAAGCTCGTCGACACCACCATGACCCTGTGTGGTGATCTTGCTGCGGTCAACACCCATCTTCACGAGCTCGTCGGCAACTGTGTTGGCGCGGCCCTCAGAGAGGCGCTGGTTGATAGAAGCGTTACCTGTAGCGCTGTCAGCATAACCATCGACCTTCAGCTTGGCACCGTTCTCCTTGGCATACTTAGCCAAAGCCTCGATGTTCACGAGATCCTTCTGAGAAGCGATGTTGGTCTTGTTGATGTTAAAGAACACAGAGATCGGAGTGTTTACAAACTCCTTCACAGCCTTGTTATCATCGGACTTGTTAGCGAGCAGATTCTTCAGACGAGCGTTCTCGGCGTTAGCGTCGTTGAGCTGAGCGTTAAGAGCGTCGATCTGGCTCTGAGCGAGAGCCTTGATAGCGTCCACATCGGGAGTCTTGTTCCAGGTGCAACGGCCGAGGTTGTAAGTCAAACCAATCTCAGCAGAAACGATCTGGTCGTGGTTTCTCTTCTCGTGGCCACCGTATGCCAACGACTCATCAACACCCTCGAAATCATCGCCCATGATGTTATACTGGACGTCGAGGTTGATCTGCACGCGCTTAGACACTCTCCACTGGTTCAAGATACCAGCGCTACCAGCCATACAGTAAGAGTTCAGCGACATGTTGCGAACCAAACCAATACCAGCGTACGGAGAAATGTTCCAGACGCGTGTGGGGCTGTAACCGCAGAAAAGGTTGCTCAGGTTGAACAGGGCCTGACCCTGAAGGTTCCAATACTTGTTGTGCATGCAGGTGTTGTAGGCGTTCTCCTTGGGAACGTCCTTACCCCAGATACCATTGAACTTGGCACGGATACCGATGCCCGGAGTGAACCACTTACCGATAGCGGCTGAGAAGCCCATATCGCGGCGGAAGTCCTTCACAGGGCTCTTGGTCCAACCCATACCCTTTTCCTCGTTTGAGTAGAAAGCTGTCCAAGTGAAGTTACCCTGAACAAACCAGTTACTCCAGAAAGAATTTGTGGCGACACTGTACTTCAGTGTGGGATCTGCAGTCTCCTGAGCCATTGAAGACAAAGAGAGACCGGCAAACGCCATTGCGATCAATAACTTTTTCATAATCTTTATTTGTTAAACGATCAATAATTAATTCGAATATACTCTTAAAGCCTATTCATCCAACGGCAAAGTTAATAATATTTTTTAAATACTGACTTTATTTCTGATAAAATAATTAAAAATCTCACAAGAAAATGTTCATTGTCAACGTTTCAAGCCTATTTCCCCCTCAAATGTCATGTCACAATATCATACGAACACCCTTAAATCCGAATCAGCCATTAGATTTTAACACTTCGGTCTAACAGCCGTTGGAGAGTTACGCAAACAATTGCTCTATGTCCTTTTGCTTGAAAATGCTTAGGACGCTCTTGCCGTCGGGAGTGTATTTGGCGTTCTGACAAAGGAAGAGTTGGTTGATGAGGTTTTCCATCTCGTCGTTGCTCAGCACTTGACCATAGGGAATGGCTGCGGCGCGCGCCATGCTCAAGGCCAGCGAATCGTTGATTTCCTGCACGGCCGACGTGCCGCGCTCCTGGGCGCCTACCACCATGTCGCGCACAAGCGAGCCAACATCAATGCCTTCCAACCCCTCGGGAATGGCGTTGACCGAGAAGGTGTTGTCGCCCAACGGCGACAGGTCGAAGCCCATGGCGGTCATCTCGCCAAGGATCTGCTCGAGCGTGACGGCCTCCTGGGCGGTGAGCTGCACCGTCTCGGGGAAGAGCAACTTCTGCGAATGCGACTTACGGGCGGCCAACTGGCGCTGGTATTTCTCGAAGAGGATGCGTATGTGGGCGCGGTGCTGGTCGATGATCATGAGGCCCGACTTGACGGCGGTCATCATGAAACGTCCCTTGTATTGGTAGTGGGCAGGCGATTTCTCCTCTATGACGCTCTCGTCGGCAGCAGGGGCCACGGGGTCGGAAAACAGGGGCTCCGACATGGGCTTGGCGGCACTGTCGAGACCCTCGTAGAGCTGTTGCCACTGGTCGGTGAGGCGCGAGGTGTGGTATTCGCCACTCGGCTCACCGTCAATCTTGCTCGCATGCGACACCGACGAGGGCGTGGCCTTGAAGGGATTGTACTGGGGGTTGAAGTCGACCTTAGGAAGGTCGGCCTGCCGGGTGGGATCGAACAGGGGGATATCGGGCTTGCCCTCGGTGTCGAACTCAATGGTCGACGCGTCGTTGAACATGCCTACGGCATCCTTCGCGGCGGCTGACAGGATCTGCCAGATGGCCTGCTCGTTCTCAAACTTTATCTCGGTCTTGGTGGGATGGATGTTGACGTCGATGTCCTGGGCGTCGACATCAAAATAAATGAAGTATGGCACCTGCTCGCCTTGGGGAACCAAGCGTTCGAAGGCCGACATGACCGCCTTGTTGAAATACGGATGCCGCATGTATCGGCCGTTAACAAAGAAGTATTGCTGGGCGCCTTTCTTGCGGGCACTCTCGGGCTTGCCCACAAAGCCATGAATGGCACAAACGGATGTTTCCACGTTCAGGGGCAGCAGGTCCTGGTTGATGCGTTTGCCAATGATGTCCACGATGCGTTGGCGAAGGCCACCGGCACGAAGGTTGAACATCTCCGAGCCATTGCTGCGGAAGGTGAACGCCACCTTGGGATAAACAAGTGCGATGCGCTCGAAAGCCGTGAGGATGTTGTTGAGCTCAGTGGTGTTCGACTTCAAAAACTTGCGACGGGCGGGAACATTGTAAAAGAGGTTCTCGATCATGAAATTGGAACCCTCAGGGCAGGCACATGCCTCTTGGCCGACGAAACGCGATCCGGCAATCGACAGGTGCGTGCCTATCTCCTCGCCACGTTGGCGAGTCTTGAGCTCCACCTGGGCCACGGCGGCTATCGACGCCAACGCCTCACCACGGAAGCCCATGGTATGGAGGTTGAAGAGGTCGTCGGCCTGGCGTATCTTCGACGTGGCATGGCGCTCAAAGGAGAGGCGCGCATCGGTCTCCGACATGCCCTTACCGTCGTCGATGACCTGGATGGACGTGCGGCCCGCGTCGACCACCAGCACGTCAATGCGTGTGGCACCGGCGTCGATGGCGTTTTCCACCAATTCCTTGATAACCGACGCCGGGCGCTGGATAACCTCGCCGGCTGCTATCTGGTTGGCCACTGAGTCGGGCAACAATTGTATGATATCACTCATGATTTAGGGTGGGTTCTATTTATTATAAGTAGGTAATAGGTTGGGGCTGACGTCACAACCATGGCAAGAAACATGCCAAAAGGAACACCAGCAACAGACCGGAAATGGCAAGACCTGCCACAAACGATCGGTCCTTGCGGCGCGTGGCGCGACGGAAGGAGATAAGCGATTCGGCAGCGTCGGTATCGACCGCCAATTCACCACTCTCCATGCCCAGTTCGCGTTTGGCGCGTGCCTCCAACTGCTGAAGACGTTCACGGCGCTCGTCGGAATACATCATAGGATGCCTGAAACGGCGTGGCTTGGCGGTTTGGAAGAGTAGGTTCATAAGGTAAGTTGCTGTAACGGGGCCGCATGGCGCTCTATGCTCTTTAGCTCGGTGCCCTTGGCCTTGCCACGCCAATGGAACACATCGTCCTTATCCACCGGGCGCAATGCGCCGAACCATGCGAAACTCTCGAGCTTCAACTTCATGGGCGGGATCTGTGTCATCGGATACAACGTGGCCTTCACCTTGTTGGTCCATATATGATGGAGCTTGCGCTCGGGAGTGAGATACATGCGCATGGTGTCGGTCTCCATATAGTTTAGGCCAATGAGCGTCGTGTCCTTGTCGTCGACGGGGAAATAAACCGACTTGACGTTGCCTATGGCGTCGCTCCGGCGAATGACTCCGTCTTGGAAATAGGCAAACATGTCGTGCGACGCCACTTGGTTGTAGTGGACGCTGTCGGGCATGGCCTCAACCGACAAGGCCTGTCCAAGGACATGGGCCTCACGAATGGTGGAGTCGTTCATATACACCTTGATCACCTCGCCCAACAACTGGCGCGTGCCATTCCACACGATGGGGTCGCGATACATGGTCATGCACGAGTCTTGCGAGTTGAACACCAACGAGTCGCAAATGGCCTGCACGTCAAGGCGGAAGGCCCGCATGTGCGGATAACAATGCACCTTGCGATACACGGAGTCGGTGTTGATATTGAAGGTTTCGATGCGCATGGTGTCGGCGTGCATAAAGAGCGTGTCCTTCTGCGAGTAGTCCTTGACCAGCGCGTCCTTTGTGGCGAAGCCCATTCCTGTATGCTCGTTGTAAACCACCTCGCCACAGGTCAGGGTGTTCTTGTTCTCGTTGTCGACAAACACCACGTTGCCCAAGCCACGGTTATTGCCGCTCTTGCTGTCATAATATAAGGTGTCGCCGGTAATGGTCTTCGGGCCGTTGACCACCGTCGACCGTCCGAACATCTCGGCCTGGTCGTTTTGGGTGTTGAAATAGGCGTTCTCTGTGGTGATGGTGCCATTCTCACCCTTGATGATCGAAGGGCCTACCTTGCCGTGCCCCTTGGCAGACGTGTACTGGCCCACCACATGGGCGCGCGACTTTCGTGTGTCGTAATAGAGCGTGTCGGTAGATACCTGGTTCTTTGGCGTACGAAGCTGCACGTCGTAATTAAACTTGGCGAGGCGTGTCTCGGTATGGTACTCACCCCAGTCGGCGCTCAACTGGCTCTTTCCATCGACCAGTTTGCCGCCATTGAAGAAATAAGCGTACTCGTACAAACGGTCGTAGTTCAGGCTGTCGGTATAAAGCGTCTGCTTGCGATGCTTGAGCACCACGTTATTGCGGGCCTCCATCATCTGCCCCTCGCCATCATACCAAGCGCGCGTGCAGGTCAGCGACAACGTGTCGCCCTGACGAAAACGCACATGGCCAAAAGCCTTCACCGAGTTGGAACCTTGGTAAAAATAAGCACTGTCACAGCTGAGGAAAGCGCCCTGATGCTTAAACGCCACATGGCCTTTGGCAATCTGGGCGTCGGGATTGGGGCCCGCCATGTCGTAGCGCAACTCATCGGCATGGAGAAGATAGACCTTGTTGTCCACAGGTTTCTTCTTCGCCCTGCGGGGCGCCAAGAAGGCATGCAGAGTGCCTATGACAAAGAAGCATAGAGCCATCGTCAGGATGACCCTATGCCCACGGTAATATCTTTGATGTTTATCAGTTGCCGTCATCTAACCCATCCCTGATATTGGAAATTACAATTCTTATAGCGGTCCTTCATCCTCACGTAGGTGTGCTTGATCTTATCGACGACCCAATCGGTAAGAACCTTCTCGCGCTCCTTGGCGAGAACCACATCCTTCATGACCTGGAAATCCTCAGTGATGGTGGCCTTGTGACCTTCGACACGCGACTTCAGCTTCACAATGGCAACAACTGTCTTTCCATTGCTGCGGCTCACCATCTCAAACGGTGCGGATATCTGGCCTACCTTCATGGTGTCGACAACGCGAGCCACCTCGGTAGGCAGGTCTTTCATCTGGAAACGCGACGTCATGCCATCGTTGGTGGGGTTCGACATCAGGCCCTTGTTGTTCTTGGTGTCCTTGTCATCGGAAAGGATGGTGGCCGCGTAGTCGAACGTAAGTTGACCAGCACGAATGTCGGCGGCTAAAGAATCCAGGCGACTCATGGAAGCGTCGATCTCATCTTGCGATACCTTCGGCTTCAGAAGTATATGACGCACCTTGATCTTGTCGCCACGCTTGTCGATAAGCTGGATGATATGATAGCCAAACTCGGTCTCCACGATCTTGGAAATCTTGTTCGGGTCAGTCAGGTTGAATGCCACATTGGCAAACGCAGGGTCGAGCAGGCTACGTCCCACATAGTCCATCTCGCCACCTTGGCGTGCCGATCCGGGGTCCTCCGAATACAGACGCGCCAACGCAGCGAACGACGATTCGCCTTTGGTGACACGGTCGGTGAAGTCGCGAAGCTGATTCTTCACGCGGTTGACCTCCTCCTGCTTGATGCGGGGCCGATGCTCAATGATCTGCACCTCCACCTCGGTAGGCACGAAAGGCACGCTGTCGGCGGGCATATTGCGGAAATAGGTGCGCACATCGGCGGGCGTCACCTTGACGTCTTCCACCAACTTCTTGCGCATCTTCTCAATGAGTTGCTGGTTCTTGAACTCATCGTGCATATCGGCACGCATCTCCTTGAGGGTCTGTTTCCTATACTCTTCCAGTTTCTCCTGCGAGCCTGCGATTTGTATCCAACGATTGATCTGCTGGTCGATGCCTGCCGAGATCTCGCTCTCGGTCACCTCGATGGAGTCGATAGCGGCCTGATGGAGAAACAACTTCTGCACAGCCAGTTGCTCAGGGATGACACACTCGGGATCGCCTCCCCAGGTAACACCTTCGGCAAGCCCCTGCATGCGCATGGCTTCGACGTCAGACTTCAGGATGGGCTCATCGCCCACAACCCATATCACCTCATCGACAACACTGCTCTCGGGGGCGACAACCTCAGGTTTCACCACCGAGTCGTTGGTTGTTGACTGGTCAGGCGCAGCGGCTTCTGCCTGCGAGGATGTGGCACGAGATGCCTGCTCCACGCCCGACATGGCTGTCAGTCCGAAGACCAACATGGCCGCTATGGTATATATAGTTTTCTTCATACGTTAATGCTTGTTCACTGTTTTCAGCACATCCTCGTTCACCTTTACGGCAAACTGCTTGCGCAGGTCAGCCACCCATTGCTTCTCCAGGTAGTCCTGATAGTCGGCAACCACAAGGGCTCTCACATCCGACAACTCCTTGGGAGCCTTGAGCACCTTACCATAGATGGCCATATTGGGATAGTCCTTCATGGGCTTGACAATGGTATCGACCCCAAACGCCTCACGGTCGACGAGCGCGTTGTCGCCCTTCTTGAAGATGCCCTTCTCCACACGGATGCGCAATACCGAGTCGGAGTTGAACGTCTTTCGCAACACCTCGGCCCACTCGTCAAACGCCACCTTCTTGATTGCGTTCTTCACGTTGTTGATATCGGCCACCTCGCGTGTGTGGTAAGCTATGCCCTTGAAACGGGGCTGCTCCCACTTGTAGTCTTTCTTATGTTTCTTGAAGAATGATGTCAGGCCAGCCACGTCCTTCTGTGCCTTGTCCCACACGGCGCGGTTGCTGATTTCATAGAGCAACAATCCGTCGTGATACTCCTGGATAAGGTATTTCAGCGTAGGATCCTTGGCCTCCATCTCATCGAGCTTAGCCTTGAGAAGCTCAGCCTTGGTGGTATGCTCCACCTTGGTCAGCGAGTCGAGCTTGTTATCGATAATCTGCTCGCGGAGGTTACGTTGGTCGATAAATTTCATGATGGCATCGCGCTGGCTCTCATAGCTATAGAAATTCTGATGGCCTTGCTTCAGAATGATGTGCCATCCGGCAGCCGAGAGCACGGGCTTGCTCATCTCGCCGTCGTTCAGCGCCCAGGCTTGGTCCTCAAACTCCTTCAGCGTTTGTCCTTTATATATAAGCGGCAGTTCGCCACCGTTCTTGGCAGATCCGGGGTCTTGCGAGTACTTCTTTGCCATCTCCGCAAAGTTGGCGCCACCCTTGAGAGCCGCATAGATGGAGTCGATGCGCTCCTTAGCAGCCTTCTGCTCATCGGCGGTTGCTTTCTGGCTCACAATCAGCAAGATGTGGGCCACCTTGACCAATCCGCCGTTGTTGTCAATCTGTTGTTGTGTCTGTTGGTAGATTTTCTTTGCTTCGGCCTCCACGTCGGCGTCGGTAATCATGGCCGGACGCACCTGCATGTCGCGGTATCCGGCAAACTCCGTCTGGAACGACTTCATCGTGTCGAGTTGCGCAGCCTTGGCTGCTTCCACCTTCAACTTGTAGTTGATAAACAAGTCGACGTAGTCGGCCACGCTTTTCTTGTCGATCACACCGTCGGCATTGTTTTTATTGTACGAGTATTCAAACTCTGAGCGAGCAATATTCTTTCCGTTGATGGTCATCACAACGGGATCGGAAGTTTGCGCAAAAGACAAGGTGCCACACAACAGCATGGCGCCCAACAACAGTTTCTTCTTCATATTTATTATAAGTAGCTCTCCCTCCATCCGTTTGGAAAGGAGGGAGAGTGGTTATTTCAATGTTGCTCGCACATAGAGCAATTATCCACGGAAACTCGCCCAGCAAGCGTTGGCAACCTATGCTATAAGCATTTGCAACCTATGTTATAAGCATTGAGTCCCCAAGCGATAGGCTACGGCTACCCTTGCGATAGGGCTCGGCGTCAGTTGAAACTTGGCGTCGAAGACCTATGCGGCAGGTGTGGAGCGCGGATTACTCGTGACGGCTATAATTAGGAGCCTCGCTTGTGATAGCGATATCGTGCGGATGGCTCTCAAGCACACCAGCGTTGGTGATGCGCGTGAACTTAGCGTTGTGCAAGTTTTCGATAGTGGCGGCACCGCAATAGCCCATTCCTGAGCGCAGGCCACCCACGAGCTGATAGATCACCTCCTGCACGGTTCCCTTGTAAGGAACACGACCGGCGATTCCCTCGGGCACCAGCTTCTTCACGTCCTTGGTACCACCCTGGAAGTAACGGTCGCTCGAACCATTCTTCTGGCCCATGGCCTCGAGAGATCCCATGCCACGATAGCTCTTGAACTTACGTCCGTTATAGATGATGGTCTCGCCGGGGCTCTCCTCTGTGCCAGCCACGAGCGAACCAATCATCACGCAGCTTCCGCCAGCGGCCAATGCCTTGACGATATCGCCCGAATAGCGCAAGCCACCGTCGGCGATCAAAGGCACGCCTGTTCCCTCGAGTGCCGAGCACACGTCGTAGACAGCGCTCAACTGAGGTACGCCCACACCAGCCACCACACGTGTGGTGCAGATGGAACCCGGGCCGATGCCGACCTTTACGGCGTCAGCGCCGTTGTCGACCAAATATTTTGCAGCCTCACCTGTGGCGATGTTACCCACCACAACGTCGAGGTTGGGGAATGCGTTCTTCACCTCGTGCAGCTTGCCCACCACACCGGCAGAGTGTCCGTGAGCCGTATCGATGACGATGGCGTCGACACCGGCGTCGACCAGTGCCTGTGCTCTATCGAGCGTGTCGACTGTGACACCCACGCCAGCAGCCACGCGAAGTCTTCCCTTGTCATCCTTGCATGCGTTAGGCTTGTCCTTAGCCTTAGTGATATCCTTGTAAGTGATCAGTCCGACAAGGTGATTGCCTGCATCGACCACTGGCAACTTCTCGATCTTGTTCTCCTGCAGGATTTGCGCAGCAGCCACAAGGTCGGTCTTTTGGTGCGTGGTAACGAGGTTCTCTGTTGTCATCACCTCATCAACCGTCTTGTCCATGTTGCGCTCGAAACGCAGGTCACGATTGGTAACGATACCCACCAAATGGTTCTCCTCGTCGACAACGGGGATGCCACCGATGTGGTACTCATGCATCAGGGCGAGTGCGTCGCCCACGGTGCTACCGCGGCGGATGGTGACGGGATCATAGATCATACCGTTCTCCGCACGTTTGACGATGGCCACTTGGCGCGCCTGCTCCTCGATGGTCATGTTCTTGTGAATAACGCCGATACCACCCTCGCGCGCAATGGCAATGGCCATTGACGATTCTGTCACCGTATCCATGGCAGCTGTCACAAACGGGATGTTCAGCTCGATGTTACGCGAGAAGCGTGTTTTCAACGTCACCTCTTTGGGCAACACCTCGGAATAAGCGGGAATCAACAGGACGTCGTCGAAGGTAAGACCGTCCATTACAATTTTATCTGCAACAAATGATGACATAAATGTAACTTTAGGAATTTATTGCGTGCAAATTTAGCAATAAAAATCCACTTAGACCGCCATCACGGTCATTTTTCTTTTCCGTTTAATGCTATTTAACCGAATTCGGTCGTTACGGGTGCTGAGTAGTTACGTCATCACACCCGCCAAAGGCGGAGCTATAGGATATTTCCATTCCGCCCTCATCACGTTTGCTTTCACTTCCTCCAAATGGGCGACACGAGCGGAGCCTCCCGAAGTTGCGAGACTGTCGGGGCCCAAACGAAACTATCCGGTCGCCCTTCAGCAACCGGATAGTTTTATGTTAGTTGGTTACGAGAACCACTCATTTCCTGTCAATGAATCATCTCCGAGCGCTTGCAGCCAAATCAGTTAGCCATTTCCGAGAAGAACTTGATGAAGACCAGCCGAACCTTTTCCTCAGCCGTCAGTCCGTCCTCATCATCGTAGATGTCGACTTCCTCAATGGCCTGATCGATGTCGTCGCTATCGCTCTCACGGAAATAGTCGTAGATGTCGGCCACCTCATCAGGGTCGATCACCTCGTCGTCGTTGAGGTAATAGTCGATATTGACCTTCATACCGCTGCACACGATGGCCTCAATGTCGTCGAGCAAGTCGTCGAATCCATATCCTTGGGCCCGTGCGATTTCCTCGAGCGGTATGCGCTTGTCGATAAGCTCGATGATCTTCTGCTTTCTCATCGACTTGTTGGGCAGACTGATGACGCGCATGATGTCGGCCCGTTTGACATCGTTCTCCTCGCAATAGTTCTTGATGAGCTCCAGGAAAGGCTTGCCATACTTCTTGGCTTTTCCTTGTCCCACGCCTTGTATCTGCTGCAACTCCTCCATGGTCACGGGGTAGTTGGTGGCCATCTGCGTGAGCGATATGTCTTGGAAGATGACGTATGGCGGCAGGTTGAACTTGCGCGCCTCATCCTTGCGCAATCCTCGCAGGAGGTTGTACAACTCCTCATCGAGAGCGCTCGACACATTGTCGGCTCCCTCTTCGGTCTCGTCGAACTCACGGTCGGCCACCACCATGAAAGGCTGCGGGTCTTGCATGTAGCGCTTGCCGTCGGCCGTGAGCTTGAGCAAACCGTAGTTTTCCACATCCTTCCGGATGAAATGGGAAATCATGGCCTGGCGTATCACAGGGTTCCAGATGGCAGAGTCCTCCTCGTTGATCTTCTCGCCTGCGCCAAACTCGGGCAACTTGTCGTGCCCATGGCGCACAATGTTGTCGGTGCGTCGGCCCCTCACGAAGTCGATGATGTAAGGCTGGTCGAAGTTTTCCTTCACCGCCTTGATGGCGCTGAGCACCACGAGCAACGCCTCCGACGCTTCCTTGGGATGCTTGGGGTGCATGCAGTTGTCGCAGTTGCCACAGTTGTCCTTGGGATAAGCCTCACCGAAATAGTGCAACAGCATCTTACGCCTACAGATCGACGACTCGGCGTAAGCCTTCGTCTCTTGCAGGAGCTGCCGTCCGATCTCTTTCTCTGCCTCGCCCTTGCTGTCCATAAACTTCTCGAGTTTCTTCAGGTCCTTGGGCGAGTAGAAGGCTATGCAAATGCCCTCTCCCCCATCGCGGCCGGCACGACCCGTTTCCTGATAGTATCCCTCGAGACTCTTGGGAATGTCGTAATGTATGACGAATCGCACATCGGGCTTGTCGATGCCCATGCCGAAGGCGATGGTCGCCACGATGATGTCTATTTCCTCCTTGATGAAGTCGTCTTGCGTCATCGTTCGCACCTCCGTGTCGAGTCCGGCGTGGTAGGGCGCGGCCTTGAAGCCGTTGAGCTGCAGCTTCTGCGCCAGTTCCTCCACCTTCTTGCGCGACAGGCAGTAGATGATGCCACACTTGCCCTCGTGCTGCCTGAGGAATCGGATGATTTGGCTATCGGTGTCCTCTTCGCTCACTTTCTGCCTAATCTCATAATAGAGGTTGGGACGGTTGAACGAGCTCTTGAACTCCTTGGCGTCGACGATGCCCAGGCTCTTCTTGATGTCGGAGCGCACCTTGTCGGTGGCCGTCGCCGTAAGCGCTATGACGGGAATCTTGTCGATGCCCCGGAACTTCGCTATCTTGTCGATGGTGGGCCTGATGTTGCGATACTCGGGCCGGAAATCGTGTCCCCACTCGGAGATGCAATGAGCCTCATCGATGGCAAAGAAAGAAATCTCAAACGACTCGAGGAACGCAAGGTTGTCCTCCTTGTTGAGCGACTCGGGAGCCACGTACAGCAATTTAGTCTTACCCGACTGCACATCGCTCACCACGCGGTTGATGGCCGCCTTGTTGAGCGACGAGTTCATGTAATGGGCCAGGCCGTCGTTCTCCGACAGTCCGTTGATGACGTCCACCTGGTTCTTCATCAGGGCGATCAGTGGCGACACCACGATGGCCGTGCCCTTCATGAGCAGCGATGGCAACTGGTAGCATAGGCTCTTGCCGCCTCCGGTGGGCATGAGAACAAAGGTGTCGTTGCCATCCATAAGGTTACGAATGACGGCCTCTTGGTCTCCCTTGAATTTGTCGAAGCCGAAATACTGCTTCAGGGGTTTAATGAGATTGTCTTCCATTGTGGTAGTAGTTGCTTTTAATGACCTGCGGTCAAGCAGACTCCTTGTGTTGCTCCAGGTGAGCCTTATCGAGCTGGCCCTTGGCATACTCGAGTGTCACCTCAAACTTCTTAACACGGCGTGAGGGGACGTCGAACATGGCGTCCATCATAACCGCCTCGACGATTGAGCGGAGTCCTCTTGCACCCAACTTATACTCCACCGCCTTGTCGACGATGAAATCGAGCGCCTCGTCGGTGAACGTCAGCGCAATCTTGTCCATCTCGAAGAGCTTGACATACTGCTTCACGATGGAGTTTTTGGGCTCCACGAGGATGCGTCGCAGCGCGTCGCGGTCGAGCGGGTTGAGGTGCGTGAGCACTGGCAGACGACCGATGAGCTCGGGGATGAGTCCGAACGACTTCAGGTCTTGCGGCAGGATGTACTTCATCAGGTCGCTCTTGTCCACATTGCGCACCGCCTGCACCGAGTTGTAACCCACCACATGCGTGTTGAGTCGCTGTGCGATCTTGCGCTCAATGCCGTCGAAGGCGCCACCGCAGATAAACAGGATATTCTTTGTGTTCACGTGGATATAGTCTTGGTCGGGATGCTTGCGACCGCCCTTAGGCGGCACATTGACCATGGTACCCTCGAGGAGCTTGAGCAGTCCCTGCTGCACGCCCTCTCCGCTCACGTCGCGCGTGATGCTGGGGTTGTCGCTCTTTCGGGCAATCTTGTCGAGCTCGTCGATGAAGACGATGCCGCGCTCAGCGGCCTCCACGTTAAAGTCGGCCACCTGCAACAGGCGGCTCAATATGCTCTCCACGTCCTCGCCCACATAGCCGGCCTCGGTAAACACCGTGGCGTCGACGATGGTGAACGGCACGTCGAGCAACTTGGCGATGGTTCGTGCCAGGAGGGTCTTACCCGTACCCGTGGATCCCACCATGATGATGTTGCTCTTCTCGATCTCCACGCCATCCTCGTCGTCGGGCTGCTGCAAACGCTTGTAGTGGTTATACACCGAGACGGCGAGCGTGCGCTTGGCGTCATCCTGTCCGATGACATATTGGTCGAGATACTCCTTGATCTCGCGTGGCTTGGGCACCTTGCCCTTGGGCTTATAGGGTGTGTGCTTTGCGGGCAGCTCGTCGTCCTCGTCGTCGAGCAGTCCGGCCATTCCCGTGCTCTTCACGATGTTGTAAGCCTGCACGGCGCAGTCGGCACAGATATAGCCGTTGAGGCCGTTGATGAGCAGCCTCACCTCGTCCTCACTTCTTCCGCAGAAGCTACATTTCTTCTTACTTGTTCTCATGTTGTTCGTCTCACTTCTTTCTTGTCAGCACCGTGTCAATCATGCCATACTCCTTGGCTTCCTCGGCTGTCATCCAGTAGTTGCGGTCGCTGTCCTGCCACACCTTGTCGTAGGTCTGGTGCGAGTGGTTTGATATGATGGTGTAGAGTTCTTTCTTCATCTTCATGATCTCGCGCGCCTCAATCTCGATGTCCGACGCCTGTCCCTGCACGCCTCCGAGCGGCTGGTGGATCATCACACGGCTGTGGGGCAATGCTGAGCGCTTGCCCTCGGTGCCCGATACGAGGAGCACGGCGGCCATCGAAGCGGCCATGCCGGTGCAGATGGTGGCCACGTCGCTCGAGATAAACTGCATGGTGTCGTAGATGCCCAGTCCGGCCGTCACCACACCACCCGGCGAGTTCACGTAGATGGAAATATCCTTTCCGTTGTCCACCGAGTCGAGATAGAGCAGCTGCGCCTGGAGCGTGTTGGCCGTGTAGTCGTCGATCTGCGTTCCGAGGAAGATGATGCGGTCCATCATCAGGCGCGAGAACACGTCCATCTGCGTTACGTTGAGCTGGCGCTCCTCCAGGATATAAGGGTTGAGGTACTGGTTCTGCGCTTTCACCACATCGTCGAGTACCATGCCGTTCATGCCAAGATGTTGCGTGGCATACTTTCTAAAGTCGTTGTTCATCTGTCAATCTTTCCTTTTTAATAATAAGACAAAATGGCGGTTTCCACCTTTTATTATATAATGCTTAGCAAAGACCATGCCATTTGCCAACCGATTGTTATCGGGCTATCTTTTACAAAGATAATAAAAAAACTCGATATTCGAATGTTAATGTGTTATTTTTATGTTTTTTTTCTTTCTGGCTGTATCCCGCCCGCGAGCGTCTCCTCTTTTGGAACGCATGACGCTCACGAAACGGCGTCAGAGTTCCACATTCTCTATGCGCAGCTTGAGGAGGCCTGCGGGCACGCGCACGGTCACCTCGTCGCCTTGGCGCTTGCCAAGCAACGCTTGCCCCACGGGCGACTTGATGGAGATCTTGCCCTCGCGCAGGTTCATCTCGTGTGGGCTCACGATGGTGTAGGTCATGCTGCGGTTGTTGCCCAGGTTGGTGATGCTCACCTTGCTCAGTAGGCCCACGCAGTCGGCTTGCAGCCGCGACTTGTCGATGACGCGCGCATGCTCCAGCACCTTTTGCTTAAACCGTATACGCCCGAGCAGGCGCCACTGCTCGCGCTTGGCGGCGCGATATTCGAAGTTCTCACTCAGGTCGCCCTTGTCGCGGGCCTCGGCAATGGCGTCGCGCACCCTCGGCAGCTCCACCGTTTCCATCTGGCGCAACTCGGCCACGAGTTCGTCGTAGCCTTCCTGTGACATGTATTCCATATAGTTGTTCTCCTTGTTTTTTCCATTTCTTCCTTCGTTTTCGTGCCATGGCAGCTCTGAGGCAAGCGTCGCCCCCATCTGGCTTAACGAAAACGAGGCGCCACATAGGGCCACCCACCTTACGCAAGCAGCCCCCTACTCTATGCAAAAGTAGCCATTTTTCTTCAATCGGCAAAAGGCTTCGCTATAGCAAACCGCCAAGACGCCCTATTTTGAGAAATATGGCGGCTCCCATAACCTTAGCAAATTATGGCGGTCGATTTTTTGATGTTTAACTTGAATAACGCGCGAGGTTTCAAATGAAAAGTATATATCCTCAAATCCGCAACTAAGCCCTTCAACGTCCTTTTTGCGTGTACACGTCCTCTCATTACTGAATTATTTGTTTCTTCGCCATGTCATATCAGAGTTTTGCTTGTTTATTTTTGCAACACTAAGATAA
>NZ_JAXVAE010000150.1:0-2427 GCF_037460745.1 Hallella sp.
TAAATATCAAATATATAACTATAGTTAAGCGATTAATATCGCATCACTAGTATTATCGCTTCAGGAAATCCATGAGCGCCTCCTTGTTCTCCACAGGCGTGGTGGTGGGGCGGCCGAGGTCGGCGCGCGCACCCTTCTTCACCTTGATCTCGAGGAACAGCGGTGCGTCGTTGTCGGTGAGGTCGGCCAACACGTCGCTCAGGTCTTCGGCGTTGTCAACGCTGAGCACCGTCTTATAGCCACAAGCGGCAGCCACCTCGGGCAGGTCGACCTTGTAGCCTACGGTAGGCTGTCCGCCCACCGAGTCGTGCACGCCGTTGTTAAAGAGTATGTGGTAGAAGTTGGCGGACTGCATGCTGCCCGTGATGGCCAGTGCGCCCATGTGCATGAGCACCGCCCCGTCGCCGTCGAAGCAATAGATGTTGCGGTCGGGTTGGCTGAGGGCGATGCCGAGCGCAATCTGTGAGGCGTGACCCATGGATCCCACCGTGAGGAAGTCGCGCTCGTGGCCTTGTCCGCTTCTGGCACGATACTCGAAGAGCTCGCGACTGATCTTGCCCGTTGTCGATACTGCGGCGGCGCGGCTGTCCATTGCTTCGGCCACCATCTGTATGGCCTTCTCTCGTGTGAGCTGCGACTCGTCGGCCACGGTGTTGATCAGTTTGTAGTCGGCAAAGGTGCCCTTGCGAATCACCAGCGCATAAGCCTCGCCCGTCTCGCGCATGCGCTCTGCGGCGTGGCGCACCTGCTGCTCCGCCTCGTTCTCGTCGGCAGAGAGGGTGGTGTGCTCAATGCCCATGGCGTCGAGCAGCGGCAGCGTCACCTTGCCCTGCTTCACATGTTGCGGCTCATCGTGCACACCGGGTTCTCCACGCCATCCGATGATGAGGAGCAGGGGTATGTGGTACACGTCCTTGTCGGTGAGCGACATGAGCGGGTTGACAACGTTTCCCTCGCCCGAGTTTTGCATATACACGGCAGGGATCTTGCCTGTGGCGAGATGGTAGCCTGCCGCCAGGCCTACGGCGCCGCCCTCATTGGCGGCGATGATGTTGTTGCGCGGGTCGGTGTGGTCGGTGATGTAGGCACACAGGTTCTTCAACAATGAGTCGGGCACGCCGGCGAAGAATGTGATGTCCTCGTTGGCGAGCGCTTGATAGAATTTCTCGGGTTGTATCATGGTGGTAATGCTATTAGCTTATTAGTATATGGTGAAATGCGGAAACGCTTACTTTTTCTTTCCCGTAAGTTTGCTGATGAGGCGTGTCAGGGCCGACATGCGGTATTGGCGCCTCACCTCGGGCAGCACCTCCTTGTAGCTGCGGTGAGTGTCGAACACCACTTGTCCATGCATGCTGGGCGCTTGTATGGGCGTCATGTAGTTGTCGCCAAACACGGCTCTCAGCACGGTGTCTGTGTCTTTGGGCGCTGGCACCTTGATGTTCTCAAAGGGAAGCCACACGGTTTCGTCGAAGAGGCTTCGGTCCCATTGCAGTTTGGGCCCCATGTTGACCACCTCTCCTACGCGCGATCCGGGCAGGTCGGCCAATCGGCGCATCTCGTCGTCGGCCTTCTCGTAATAGTGGAGCCAACCGTTGCGACGCACGCAATGGCGCGCCTTGATCTTTCGGAAGATGAGGCCCAGGCGTCCTGAACTGATGCAATGGGTGTTCTTGGCCTTGAGGAATTTCAACGTCTTCAGCGCGCTGCGGTAGGCGCGGTGGAGCGCTTCCTGGTCATCGGGCACGGCCTCCAAGGGGAAGATGTCGATGAAGATGCCTTGGTTGAAGGGTTGGAAACAGTCGGATGGGCGAATGGCTGTGGTGTCGCTGCGTCGGAACTGCGCGTGGCCGCGATGATAATCCACGTCCGAATAGGCTGTTTGCAGGAAATAAGGGGCCTCAATGCCTTTGTTTCCAATGGTTTGGCACATGCGGTCGTAGTCTTCGCGTGGCATCATCAGGTCCACATCGTCGTCCCAGGGAATGAAGCCCTTGTGGCGAACGGCACCGAGCAGCGTGCCGCCCTCGGCCCAGCAACGCAGGTTGTTGGCTTGACAATACTCGAGAAAACGGCGGAGCAAATCGAGCTCTATGGCCTGCACCTCCTTCATTTCGGCGCTGGCTACGTACCCGTTGGTGGCCTCTTGGTTTGTTTGCGAGGCTTGTGTATTTTGATTAGACATTGTGCTTGTATGGTTGATGCAACATATCTTTCTGCAAAGTTACAAAAAAAACCGCCATCTCTTATCTTTTTATTCGAATTTATAATATGCATTATATGGGTTTCGTGAGCCTTATATAAAAAGGTAAATTATAAGTTGTTTGCATATTATGAGGGAAAACAGAAAGAAAAACGCATATTATTAAAACATTTTAGTACTGATGCGATAAAATCGCATAGTTATTAAAATTCATCAAATAAAGT
>NZ_JAXVAE010000151.1:0-15281 GCF_037460745.1 Hallella sp.
AATACTATAGGTAAAAAATGCGCAGGATTTTAAAGCGATTTTGAACACCCTACCCGAAGGGGCATAAGCTCATAGCCCGGGGCATCGCCCTGGGTGGCCATTGGTTTTACATACGCCCTGAAGGGGGCGCAAGCCACACGTCGCATTACACCGCAGGGCGTTCCGCGTTTCCACGTTTCCATTTTTCGGCCTTAAGGTCGTCCTCATGTTGAACAGCCGAATGGCCATTCGGGCACCCGGCATTGAGAATCGTTCGGGCATCCGGCACTTGGCATTGAGAGTCGCCCCCCCGTTATTCATAGACCTCGTCGATCTCGTTGGGCTCGGTGGTCATATCCTCGTGCCCACAAGGATTGAAGTCCTCGGGCACATCAAACACGGCCGTGGAATCGTAGGGCAGGCTTTGGTCACGGTAGACCTTCTTCATGAAATAAGCCCAGATGGGCAACGCCATCGTGGCGCCCTGCCCCATGCGCATGTTGTCGAAGTGGATGTCGCGGTCCTCTCCGCCAACCCACACGCCACTCACCAGCTGGGGCGTGAAGCCCATGAACCACGCGTCGGAGTTGCGGTTGGTAGTACCCGTCTTGCCGCCAATCTCTCCTGGGATGTGGTAGCGGAACCGCAATCGACCCGCCGTTCCCTCGTCGACAACGGCCATCAGCTCCACCAGCATCTTGTAGGCGCTCGCAGAACTGATCACCTCGTTCATGCGAGGCTGGAACTCGGCCACCACATTGCCCTCATTGTCCTCGATCTTCGTAACAAACATCGGGGCGATGCGGATGCCATTGTTGGCAAACGTGGTGTAGGCGCTCACCATCTCGCCCACCGACACCTCGCAGGGACCAAGGCAGAGCGACATGGAAGGATAGATGTCGGGGTTGTTGATGCCAAACTTATGCAGGATGTTGACAAACTGCCGGGGGTTCAGGCGGCTCATGAGATAGGCCGATATCCAGTTGTTGGATTGCGCCAATCCCCATTTCAGCGTCACCATCTGGCCATACCGCCTGCGGTTGGCGTTGCGTGGGGTCCACGGCTTTCCGCCCACCATATAGGTCTGCTGCACGTTGGGCGCCCTGTCGCATGGCGACGCGCCGTTCTCCATGGCGAGCGAATAGAGGAAGGGCTTGATGGTCGATCCCACCTGTCGGCGACCACCCATAACCATGTCGTACTGGAAATGCTCAAAGTCGATGCCGCCAACATACGCCTTCACATGCCCGTTGTGGGCGTCCATGCTGAGGAAGCCGGCCCTGAGGAACGACTTGTAGTAGCGTATGGAATCGAGCGGTGTCATCACCGTGTCGATGTCGCCATGATAGGTAAACACCGTCATGTCGACAGGCGTGCGGAACGACCGTTCAATCTCCTCGGCCGAGCAGCCGCTCTCCTGCATCACCCGGTAGCGCTCGCTCTGCCTCACGGCACGGTTCATGATCTGCTTCACCTGGGCGGGCGTGAGGTCCTCGGTAAATGGCGCGTTGGGCTTTGCCTTGTTCTCCTTATTAAATATAGGTTGGAGGTAGCGGGCCACATGGCCATAGACCGACTCCTCGGCATACTGCTGCATCTTGTAGTCGATGGTGGTGTGGATCTTCAATCCATCGGTATAGATGTTGTAGAACGTGCCATCCTTCTTCGTGTTTTTCTTGCACCAACCGCACAAAGGGTCTGTGGCAAAGGCTATTGAGTCGATCACAAACTGCCTGTAGTTCCACGAGGGATAGTTCTTCCGCTCGGGCCGCTCCATCATCATATACTGTCTGAGGTACTCGCGGAAATACACCGCCACACCATCCTTGTGGTCGGCCCTGTGGAAATGGAGCTCGATGGGCTGCGCGCCATACTCGCGCCCCTCGGCCTGCGACAGGTAGCCAGCCTTCACCATCTGCGCCAGCACCACATTGCGGCGCTCCTTGCAGCGCTCGGGATAGCGCACGGGATTGAAGAGCGACGGGTTCTTGCAGAGGCCGATGAGCAAGGCCGCCTCGTTGACCGTGAGGTCCTTGGGCTCCTTATTAAAATAGGTGTTGGCGGCCGTCTTGATGCCCACGGCGCCATGAAGGAAATCAAAATAGTTGAGGTATAGCGCAATGATCTCCTCCTTGGTGAAATTGCGCTCCAGCTTGATGGCCGTCACCCACTCTATGGGCTTCTGCAACATGCGCTCGACGCTCGAGCTGGCCGGAGCCGAATACAACTGCTTGGCCAACTGCTGCGTGATGGTGCTGCCACCACCCGCGCTCTCATGGCCCAGCAGGCCACGCTTCACGATGGCACGGCCCAGGGCGATGAAATCGATGCCCGAATGTTCATAGAACCTCACATCCTCGGTGGCCACAAGGGCGTGGACGAGGTGGGGCGACAACTTGGAGAACGACACCGGTATGCGGTTGGCCTTGTCGGCATTGTAGGTGCCCAGCACCTTGCCGTCCTCCGAATAGACCAGCGAGGCCGACTTGCTGATGGGGTTCTGCAGGTTCTCAATGTCGGGCGAATAGCCCACCACCCCAAACCAAATGAGGAAAAACAACAAGGTGGTGGTGCCCACCAACAGCCCCAGCACTAACCATAATATATGAATGAACTTCTTTCTCATCTTGGAAAATCACATTATTTTTGCAAAAATACAATTTTTCTTCAAAAACTCATGCACAAATGAAAAAATATAATTAACTTAGCAGTCGAAAACGCAACCATCAATTAAGACAAAATGGAAAAACATGACTTTGTGACCATTGCTGACCTCTCCAAGGAGAAAATAGAGTATTTGCTTGGAATGGCGCAAGAATTTGAAAAGCACCCTAACAGAGAAATTCTGAAGGGCAAGGTTGTGGCCACACTCTTCTTCGAGCCATCCACTCGAACACAACTCAGTTTCCAAACAGCAGCCAATCGCCTTGGCGCAAGAGTCATAGGCTTCGCCGACGCCAAGACATCAAGCACCACCAAGGGAGAGACCCTGAAAGACACCATCCTCATGGTGAGCAACTACGCCGACGTGATCGTGATGCGTCACTTCATCGAGGGTGCGGCACAATACGCCAGCGAGGTGGCACCCGTGCCCATCATCAACGCAGGCGACGGAGCACACATGCACCCATCGCAATGCATGCTCGACCTCTACTCGATCTACAAGACGCAGGGCACATTGGAAAACCTGAACATCTACCTCGTGGGCGACCTCAAGTACGGACGAACCGTACACTCGCTCATCATGGCCATGCGACACTTCCACCCCACCTTCCATTTCATAGCGCCCGAGGAGCTCGCCATGCCCGACGAGTATAAGCTCTATTGCGACAAGCACGGCATAGAATACCACGAGCACACAGCCTTCGACGAGGAAGTGATTGCCAACGCCGACATCCTGTACATGACACGTGTGCAGAAAGAGCGCTTCTCCGACCTCATGGAATATGAGCGAGTGAAGAACGTGTATATCCTGCGCAACAACATGCTGGCCAACGCAAAGCCCAATATGAAGATATTGCACCCGCTGCCACGCGTGAACGAGATAGCCTACGACGTGGACGACAACCCCCACGCCTACTACATCCAGCAAGCCAAGAACGGACTGTTCGCACGCGAAGCGCTCTTCTGCTACTGCCTGGGAATCAGCCTGGACGACGTGAAGAACGACACGACCATCATCGGCGAGTGAAAACAATGAGCACCAACGTAAAAAACGAAAACATCATGGGAAAGAAAGAATTGCAGGTGGCGGCCATCGAGAACGGAACCGTCATCGACCACATACCCGCCGAGAAAACCTACCAAGTGGCACGCTTGCTCGACCTCGACCACCTCGACGCGCAAATAACCATCGGATACAACCTGCCGTCGAAGAAGATCGGAAAGAAAGGAATCATCAAAATCGCCAACAAATATTTCACCGACGAGGAAATCAACCAGCTATCGGTCATCGCGCCAAAGATCGTGCTCAACGTCATCAAAAACTACGAGGTGGTGGACAAGCGAACCATCGACACCCCCGACGAGCTACACGGAATTGTGAAATGCAACAACCCCAAGTGCATCACAAACAATGAGCCCATGTCGACCTTCTTCACCATCGTCGACAAAAGCAAGGGCATACTCAAATGCCACTATTGCGACAAGGAGCAGGACATGAACAAGGTGGAACTGGTGTGAACCCTCGTGTGAACAAACAGAATAGCAATCATTAAAACTCATTATTAACCCCAAAATCATTACCAATGGAAAGAGACACAGAAATTTTCAGCCTCATTGAGCAAGAGCACCAGCGCCAGCTTAGAGGCATGGAATTAATTGCGTCAGAAAACTTCGTGAGCGACCAGGTGATGGCTGCCATGGGCAGCTACCTCACAAACAAGTACGCCGAGGGTTATCCTGGAAAGCGCTACTATGGCGGATGCCAGATCGTAGACCAAGTGGAGACACTCGCCATCGAACGCATCAAGAAGGTGTTCGACGCCGAGTATGCCAACGTGCAGCCCCACTCTGGCGCACAGGCCAACCAGGCCGTGCTGCTCGCCGTTTTGAAGCCAGGCGACACCTTCATGGGTCTCGACCTCGACCAGGGCGGCCACCTCTCACACGGAAGTAGCGTCAACACATCAGGTATACTCTATCATCAGGTGGGCTACACGCTGAACCGCGAGACGGGCCGCGTGGACTACGACGAGATGGAACGCCTCGCCCTGGAGAACAAGCCTAAGCTCATCATCGGTGGCGGATCGGCCTACAGCCGCGAGTGGGACTACGAGCGCATGCGCAAGATCGCCGACGAGGTGGGAGCCATCTTCATGGTCGACATGGCTCACCCCGCAGGTCTCATCGCCGCCGGATTGCTCAAGAACCCCGTGAAATATGCACACATCGTAACCACCACCACCCACAAGACGCTGCGCGGTCCGCGCGGTGGCGTCATCCTGATGGGTAAGGACTTCGACAACCCATGGGGCCTGACCACCAAGAAGGGCGTGGTCAAGCCTATGAGCATGCTGCTCAACAGCGCCGTATTCCCCGGAAACCAGGGTGGACCGTTGGAGCACGTCATCGCCGCCAAGGCCGTGGCTTTCGGCGAGAACCTGCAGCCGTCGTGGGTCGACTACGCCACCCAGGTGAAGAAGAACGCCGCCGTATTGGCACAAGACCTCATCGACAGAGGTTACGACATTGTGAGCGGTGGTACCGACAACCACTCCATGCTGCTCGACCTGCGCCCCAAGTATCCCGAGCTCACGGGCAAGGTGGCCGAGAACGCCCTCGTGGCAGCCGACATCACCGTGAACAAGAACAAGGTTCCTTACGACGAGCGTAGCGCATTCCAGACCTCTGGCATCCGCCTCGGCACAGCAGCCATGACAACACGTGGCGCCAAGGAAGACCTCATGCATCTCGTAGCAAGCCTCATCGACGAGGTGCTGGCCGACCCCGAGAACGAACAGGTCATCAAGCGCGTAAGAGAGAAAGTGAACGAGACCATGAAGGACTATCCGTTGTTTGCCTACTAATCCAAGCAAAGACGCATACGCCTGAACAAGACAACACCTGCTGGGGAAGATTCTACAACCCCAGCAGGGTTTTATTTAACCCCAAAATCCAACCCCAAGATTCAAGCAGGAATCCAACATTGGGATTCAAGCAGAAATCCGACATTGGCGTTCAAGGCAAATCCAAGATTAGGATTTTCAAGCCCCATTCGGGCATGAGCATCCTACGCAGAAACGTGTTTGATGAGGGGAAATATAGCAAGAACCCAACCTTCTCACCCATTTGTGTTTTGAAAAGACTGTACCCTTTCTTCATCGCCCTACTCTGTTCCATGGGAACCATGGCGCAGACACCCATCGCCAACCGCGTAAAAGCCGTGGCCAAGAGGTTGCCAGGACAGGCACAGATCGTTGCAAAATACACCGACAACCGACGCCATTGCCTCTACTACACCTTGCGCGACAGGCTCCTGCGCTACGACGTGAGGACCAACCGACGCGAGGAGGTGACGTTTTCCTCACGCCCCTACGCTTCCATCATTGCCACTTGGATGAGCGATGACAAAAACACATTCTTCATTGCCATCGACAAAAAGGGGCTGGTACCCTCCTATCTCGAAAACGGACAGGAGCTGTGGATGTATGATTCGAAAACAAGGAAAACGAAGTTTATAGGCGAGGGATTCTCCATCTCCCATAAACACAACAGGATCACCATCAAGCGTGCCTCGAGATGCATCAACCCATCGGCAGCACAAAGCCAACAACATTGGATGATACGCGACCACCAATTCGACAACGAGGGTACGCCGTTGGGAAAGAGCGAGGAGTATAAGATGAGATAAGGGCGGAAAAGCCCCTATCCCCACGGCGTCACCGGACCGTGATATGGAAGCAGCCTTGCTTCACCTCATACTTAACGTAGCAACGACCCTTCTCGCGCATATCGCGCAACACCTCCGACAACACCCATTTCAACGTGTCGTTGCGAACCGCACGGCGCTGCTCACCAGGAGCCTCAACCGTCTTGTAACGGTTGTAGCACACATCAAACGTGGTGCCATACAGGTGGCAACTGTTTTGCGTGGCATTGCCATTGCGACCCCGGAGCGTCTCCACATCGGCCTTCGAACGAAGCACGCTGGTAACAATCAGCTTATGCAACGGAACACCTTTCATCTGCAAACTGTCGAAGAAAGCCTGGCCGATGTCTTGCAACAACACCGACGCACGCGGCACCAAATAAGGAATGCTATTGCGCAACCGATCCACATAGAAATACATGTTGCCGCCTACAAAGACCAGTTCCGACTTGCGGTTCTCGGCGTCCTCGCGGTCGACCACCGGTTTCACACCATGCTTCTGGGCGGCCTCAAGCTGCACATCGTTCTGGTCGGGAAACGACACCTGGAACCCCGGCACACTAAAAATGCGGTTCTTGGCAAGCGTTCCGTCGGCCCTGAAGAAGCGCGAGCGAAGCTTTGCAGAATCGCTCAAACAATAATCATCAACACATTGCACATCAACCGATTGAATGCTATCGGACGAAACGCCATTCGCCACTTTTCCGTCTGCCACTTGAGCTTCGCACGAATCGGCAACCGATGGGCTCGGCGCATCGTGCGACAAATCGTTAGCCACCGACGGAAAAGCACAACGCACCAACGCCAACACACAGGTGGCGCCCAAAAAAGAAAGGATGTATCTTGATTTGCTAATTTTCATTTCACCTGCAAAATTAGCACAAATAGGAAAAATGGCAAAACAAAGGCTTATAAAATATTCGTTCCGAACACTTAATTTTTATATTTTTAGAATGATATCTCACATATTTATCGTAATTTTGCAACATATTATACACAACAAAAAGAACTAAGGTATTGACAGAGAAACATATAGTACTTGAGGACATCGACCCCGTTGTGTTTTACGGCGTCAACAATGGTCACCTCCAAATGGTTAAGTCGCTCTACCCCAAATTGCGCATCGTAGCTCGCGACAACGTGATTCGCGTGCTGGGCGACGAGGACGAGATGGCCAAGGTGGAGATGGATCTCGAAGCCATGCGCCGACACGTGGTGAAATACAACACCATCAACGACGAAGATATCCTCGACATCATAAAAGGACAACCCACAAAGGCCGATAGCGTCAAGGGCGTACTGGTTTATAGCGTAAGCGGAAGGCCCATCAAAAGCCGGTCGGAGAACCAGCAGCGACTCATCGACGCGTTCAACAAGAACGACATGACATTCGCCGTGGGACCGGCCGGATCGGGAAAGACCTACCTGAGCATTGCCCTCGCCGTAAAGGCCCTGAAGGAGAAAGCGGTGAAGAAAATCATACTGAGCCGACCCGCAGTAGAGGCCGGCGAGAAACTGGGATTCCTGCCCGGCGACATGAAGGACAAGATAGACCCCTACCTCCAACCGCTCTACGACGCCCTGGAGGACATGCTGCCGGCAAGCCGGCTGCAAGACATGATGGACAAGCACGTCATACAGATCGCACCCCTCGCTTTCATGCGCGGACGAACGCTCAGCGACGCCATTGTCATCCTCGACGAGGCACAGAACACCACGCCCGCACAAATCAGGATGTTCCTCACGCGCATGGGATGGAACACGAAGATGATCATCACAGGCGACATGACACAGATCGACCTGCCTAGAGGACAGAAGAGCGGACTAAAAGAGGCGCTCGAAATTCTCTCGGACATAGAGGGTATATCGGTGGTCAACCTAACGCAAAAGGACATTGTGCGCCACAAGTTGGTGACACGCATCGTAGACGCCTACGCCGACTACGACAAGCAGGCCGACAGCAAGGCCACCAGCGGCTCGCACCACAGAAGCACGCAGGAAACAAACGCAGACACAAGGATTTAAAGATTATAAATAATTTATCATGAAGGCATTAACTAGTACCGATTTCCATTTTGATGGACAGAAGAGTGTTTACCACGGAAAAGTGCGCGACGTTTACGACATCAACGACGACCTCATCGTGATGGTGGCCACCGACCGCATCTCCGCATTCGACGTTGTGTTGCCAAAGGGCATCCCCTTCAAGGGACAAGTGCTCAACCAGATTGCCGCAAAGTTCCTCGACTCAACAAGCGACATCTGCCCCAACTGGAAGCTGGCCACACCCGACCCCATGGTGACCGTGGGCCTCAAGTGCGAGGGATTCCGCGTGGAGATGATCATTCGCTCCATCCTCACCGGCTCGGCATGGAGAGCCTATAAGGACGGATGCCGCGAGCTCTGCGGCGTGAAGCTGCCCGACGGAATGCGCGAGAACGAGCGCTTCCCAGAGCCCATCATCACTCCCACAACCAAGGCCGACGAGGGCCACGACATGAACATCTCACGCGAGGAGATCATCAAGCAGGGCATCGTGTCGGCAGAGGACTATGCCGTCATTGAGGACTGGACACGCAAGCTCTTCGCACGCGGTCAGGAGATCGCCGCCAAGCGCGGACTCATCCTCGTTGACACCAAGTACGAGTTTGGAAAACGCAACGGACAGATCTACCTCATCGACGAGATCCACACGCCCGACTCAAGCCGCTACTTCTACGCAGACGGCTACGAGGAGAAACTGGAGAAGGGGCTGCCCCAGCGCCAGCTGTCGAAGGAGTTTGTGCGCCAATGGCTTATCGAGCGTGGCTTCATGAACCAGCCCGGAGAGAAAATGCCAGAGATCACCGACGAGTACGCCCAGCAGGTGTCAGACAGATACGTGGAGCTCTACGAGCATATCACGGGCGAGAAGTTTGACCAAGCTGCCGAGGAGGGCGACATCGCCGCACGCATCGAGAAGAACGTCAGCGAATACCTGGCTTCGAGACAATAAGCACGAATGTACAAGCAAGAAGAGATAAAGCCCTACGGAAAGCAGGGCGCTAAGGAAAAATTGGTGGAGGAGATGTTCGACAACATCGCCCCCACCTACGACACGCTCAACCACCGCCTATCGTGGAACATCGACAAGGGATGGAGAAGAAGCGCCATCAGACAGTTGGCGCCCGGAAAACCCAAGCGCATACTCGACATAGCCACCGGAACGGGCGACTTCGCCATCTTGGCAGCCCAAGCGCTCTGCCCCGAAAAGATCGTCGGCATCGACATATCCGAGGGTATGCTGAAAGTGGCAAGGGAGAAGGTGAAGCACGCACATCTGGAGGGAAAGGTCGAAATGAGGAAGGAAGACTGCTTGGCCATGTCGTTCCCCGACAACACGTTCGACGCCGCCACATCGGCCTTCGGCATACGCAACTTCCAAGACCTCGACAAGGGATTGGCGGAGATTTGCCGAGTGATGAAGCCCGGAGGGCAGCTGAGCCTGGTGGAGCTCACCACACCCGTGTCGTTCCCCATGAAGCAGCTCTTCAAGATATATTCGCACACCATCCTCCCCGTCTACGGAAAACTGATCTCGAAAGACAAGGGAGCATACCAATACCTCACTGCATCCATTGAGGCATTCCCACAAGGAGAACAAATGGTGGGAATACTCAAGAAGGCAGGCTTCTCACAAGCTTCGTTCCGAAGATTGACCTTTGGCATCTGCACCATGTATTATGCTCAAAAATAATTCTGACTATGGACAAATACGGTTTAATCGGCTACCCCTTGGGCCACTCGTTCTCCATCGGATACTTCAACGAGAAGTTTGAAAACGAGGGCATCAACGCCACCTACGAGAATTTTGAGATTCCGTCGATCGACGGATTGCCTGAAATCCTTGACTCAAACCCCAACCTGCGAGGGCTTAACGTCACCATTCCCTATAAAGAAAAGGTGATAGGGTTTCTCGATGCGCTAAGCAAAGACGCAAGGGAGATAGGGGCGGTAAACGTCATCAGGGTGACGCACAAGGGAAGCAAAACCATCCTAAAAGGATTCAACAGCGACGTCATCGGATTCACGCAAAGCATCGAGCCGCTGCTTGAGCGATTCCACAAGAAGGCGCTCGTGCTGGGAACAGGCGGAGCGTCGAAAGCCATTGAGTATGGCCTGAGAAAGCTCGGACTGGAAACCTTGAAGGTGAGCCGAACCGAAAAGCCAGGAACAACACAATACAGCAAAATCACGCCAGAAACCATTAAGGAATACAATGTGATCGTAAACTGCACGCCCATCGGCATGTACCCGCACGCCGACGAATGTCCCAACCTCCCCTATGAGGCCATGGACGGGCATACGTTGCTCTACGACCTCATATACAACCCCGACGAAACCTTATTCATGAAAAGGGGAAAGGCTCACGGAGCCATCGTCAAGAACGGACTGGAGATGCTGTTGCTCCAAGCCTTCGCCAGTTGGGAGTTTTGGAACAGCAAAGAATAATCACCATTAACACATCCATCAACCATGAACAACCGATACATGATGCGTGGCGTCAGCGCCGCTAAGGAAGACGTGCACAACGCCATCAAAAACATAGACAAGGGCCTCTTTCCACAGGCCTTCTGCAAAATCATACCCGATATTCTGGGCGGCGACCCCGACTACTGCAACATCATGCACGCAGACGGGGCTGGCACCAAGTCGTCGCTCGCTTATATGTATTGGAAAGAAACCGGTGACCTGAGCGTATGGAAAGGCATCGCACAAGACGCCATCGTGATGAACACCGACGACCTGCTCTGTGTGGGAGCCGTCGACAACATCCTCCTGTCGAGCACCATCGGTAGAAACAAGATGCTCGTACCCGGAGAGGTCATCAGCGAAATCATCAATGGAACAGATAGCTTCCTTGAGGAAATGCGCCAACTGGGAGTGGGTATATGGCCCACGGGAGGCGAGACGGCCGACGTGGGCGACCTGGTGAGAACCATCATCGTCGACTCTACCGTAACATGCCGCATGAAGCGTAGCGATGTCATCGACAACGCCAACATCAAACCCGGAGACGTCATCGTGGGCCTGAGCTCAACAGGACAGGCCACCTACGAGCACAGATACAACGGAGGTATGGGAAGCAACGGACTGACCAGCGCACGCCATGACGTGTTCGCCAAATACTTGGCGGAGAAATTCCCGGAGAGCTACGACCAAGCCGTCCCCAACGAGCTCGTGTATAGCGGAAAGTATAAGTTGACCGAGAAAATCGAGGGATTGACGGTGGATGCCGGACAGCTGGTGCTCTCACCCACACGCACCTACGCACCGATCATCAGAAAGATATTGGACGAGTTGCATCCTGAGATCCACGGAATGGTGCATTGCACAGGCGGCGCACAGACAAAGGTGCTGCATTTCGTGGGCGAGAACTGCAAGGTCGTCAAGGACAACATGTTCCCCGTCCCCCCACTCTTCCAAATCATCCACGACTGCAGCGGAACCGATTGGAAAGAGATGTACCAGGTGTTCAACATGGGCCACAGAATGGAAATCTACGTCAAGCCGGAGTTTGCCGACCAGGTGATAGCCATCAGCAAGAGCTTTGGCGTCGACGCACAGGTGGTGGGACGCATCGAGGAAGGCACACGCTCATTGACCATCAAGAGCGAATATGGCGAGTTCAATTATTAATTAAAAAAGGAAAACCACCCATTCGTTTTATCCGACCAAACTGAAACATGGCAGACAACAACAAGATACTGGAAAAACTTGAAGGCTTGGTAAGTCGATACGAGGAGGTAAGCACGCTGATTACCGACCCGGCGGTCATTGCCGACCAGCAACGATACGTCAAGCTGACAAAGGAATACAAAGACCTCGACGACATCATGGACGCCAGAGGGCGTTACATAGCATGCCTGAACGCAATCAAGGAAGCTAAGGACATATTGGCCAACGAAAGCGATCCCGACATGAAGGCTATGGCTCGAGAGGAACTGCAAGAGAACGAGAGCCTGCAACCCAAACTGGAAGAGGAAATCAAACTCGACTTGGTGCCCAAGGATCCCGAGGACGCCAAGAATGTGCAGATGGAAATTCGCGCGGGAACAGGCGGCGACGAAGCTGCCCTCTTCGCAGGCGACCTCTTTAATATGTATAAGCGCTATTGCGAGAAGAAGGGATGGACAGTGAGCGTAACAGATGCCAACGAAGGCGCTGTTGGCGGATACAAGGAGATCGACTTCGCCGTAACTGGCGACAACGTTTATGGCATCCTCAAGTATGAGTCGGGCGTGCACCGTGTGCAACGAGTGCCGGCCACGGAGACCCAAGGACGCATGCATACCAGCGCGGCCACGGTAGCCGTATTGCCCGAGGCGGAGAAGTTTGAGGTGCACATCAACGAGGGCGACATCAAGTGGGACACATTCCGTTCCAGCGGAGCCGGTGGACAGAACGTCAACAAGGTTAGCTCGGGCGTCCGCTTGCGCTATCCCTGGAAGAATCCTGAGACGGGCGAAGTGGAGGAAATCCTCATCGAATGTACCGAAACGCGCGACCAGCCCAAGAACAAGGAACGAGCCCTAAGCCGTCTGTACACATACATCTACGACCATGAGCATAAGAAGTACATGGACGACATCTCAAGCCGACGCCGCTCATTGGTGTCGACGGGCGACCGAAGCGCCAAGATCAGAACCTACAACTTCCCACAGGGCCGTGTAACCGACCACAGAATCGGATACACCACACACGACCTGCAAGGATTCTTGGCGGGCGACATCCAAGACATGATCGACGCCTTGATCGTTGTGGAGAACGCCGAGAAACTGAAAGAAAACGAATTATAGACCCAATACCATGAACAGACAACAAATCATAGAGCAGATCTTCAGCAAGAAGACTTTCTTATGCGTGGGACTCGACACAGACCTTCGCAAGATCCCACAGTTCCTGCTGAAAGAGGAAGACCCCGCATTCGAGTTCAACAAGCAAATCATCGATGCGACGGCCCCCTACTGTATGGCTTACAAGCCCAACCTCGCATTCTACGAGAGCATGGGGCTCAAGGGCATAGCCACCTTCGAGAAGACCATCAATTATCTCAAGGAAAACTACCCCAACCACTTCATCATCGCCGACGCCAAGCGTGGTGACATTGGCAACACATCGAACATGTACGCCAAGAGCTTTTTCGAGGATTTCGGTGTCCACTCGCTGACCATCGCCCCCTATATGGGCGAGGACAGCGTCAAGCCGTTCTTGGCTTACCAGGGAAAATGGGTCATCTTGCTTGCACTCACGTCAAACGCAGGATCGGCCGACTTCCAACTGACCGAGGATGCACATGGCGAGCGCCTCTTCGAGAAGGTGCTTAGGAAAAGCACCGAGTGGGGCGACAAAAACAACATGATGTATGTGGTGGGCGCCACACAAGGCAAGATGTTTGAGGACATCCGAAAAATTGTGCCCGACCACTTCCTGCTGGTTCCAGGTGTTGGCGCTCAAGGCGGAAGCTTGCAAGAGGTTTGCAAATACGGAATGACCAAGGAGTGCGGACTGATCGTCAACTCAAGCCGTGGCATCATCTACGCAAGCCAAGGTGAAGACTTCGCCCAGGCGGCAGCAGAAAAGGCCAAAGCCCTGCAACAGGAAATGGCCATCGAACTGGAAAAGATCTAAGCCCCATGGGGCATCGGATTTGGATGAGATCAACCCGTATTTTCAATTCACATAAGGCGCGCAATTGTGCAATTGCGCGCCTTTACTAATTAAAAACCCAAATATTAATCGAGTTTTTCCTCTTTTTTAAATATTAATTACTATATTTGCAGAAATATTTCAATCAAAACTAAAAATGGAATTCTCTGCAAAGCAAATAGCCCAGTTCATCGGAGGAAAAATCGAGGGCGACGAAAACGCGAAGGTTCACACTTTTGCGAAGATTGAGGAAGGCGTGCCCGGAGCCATTTCTTTTTTGGCTAACGGCAAGTATGCTCATTACCTCGACGATACACAGTCAAGCATTGTCCTGATCGACGAGAGCATCAACCTTGAAAAAGCCGTAAAGCCTACTCTTATCAGAGTGAAAAACGCACGCGACTGTGTGGCTAAGCTGTTACAGATGTACGAGGCTGCCAAACCCAAAAAGACTGGCATAGACAAATTGGCATTCATCTCTCCCAAGGCCACAATAGGCAAGGATGTGTATGTGGGAGCTTTCGCATACATCGGCGACGGAGTGGAGATTGGCGACGGATGCCAAATCTATCCCCATGCCGTTATCGGCGACAACGTGAAAGTGGGCGAGCAATGCATCATATACCCAAACACCACCATTTACTACGGGTGTAAGTTGGGAAACCGAGTAATCATCCATGCAGGAACCGTCATCGGATCAGATGGATTTGGATTTGCACCTAACATGGAAACCGGACAATACGATAAGATTCCGCAGATTGGCATCGTAACCATTGAGGACGATGTGGAAATCGGCGCCAATTCTTGCGTAGACCGTTCAACCATGGGCTCAACCTACGTGCGCAAGGGCGTGAAGCTCGACAACCTTGTGCAAATTGCACACAACACCGACATCGGAAAGAACACCGTCATGTCAGCCCAGGTTGGCGTGGCAGGATCCACAAAGGTTGGAGAGTGGTGTATGTTTGGAGGACAAGTGGGTATCGCCGGACATATCCAAATTGGCGACAAGGTGTTCTTGGGCGCACAATCAGGAGTGCCCGGCTCATTGGAGAGCAACCAGACGCTCATCGGTACGCCTCCCATGCAGAAGCTGCCCTATTTCAAGAGTCAAGCCATCTTCCAGCGCTTGCCTGAGATGTACAAGCAACTGACGGCTTTGCAGAAAGAAGTCGAACAATTAAAGAAAAAATAGTACTGATGCGATAAAATCGCATAGTTATTAAAATTCATCAAATAAAGT